>WTKI01000322.1 GCA_011524425.1 Altererythrobacter sp.
GCGCACGTTCCTGACTTTTTGAAGGACTAATCATCCTTCACCACAGGTTGGAGAGGAGAGGCCGTTAGGGAAGACCCTGGCGGCCTTTTTCCTTGGGGCTTTCGTAAGCGGGTGGTCAGGCTAGCCCAGCAGGGCTAACGAGGGGAAATGCTCAAACGCGAACTTCTTGGCACAGCACAAATCCCTGATGGGGAGGTGCTGGAGCTTTACAGCCATGGCCGCGATTTCATGATCGTGCTGGGTTACAATGAATTGATGAGCACGCGGATGCAGTTCTCCGAACAGCAGCTGGCAGAGCTTACGTTTGACCGTCTACGGCATGATAATCCGCGCGTGCTGATCGGCGGGTATGGTATGGGCTTTACTCTGCGGGCTGCGTTGGCGCGTATGGGCGGGGGCGGTGAAGCGGTCGTCGCGGAAATCAGCGATACCATTATCGAATGGGCTAAGGGCCCGATGGCAGAGCTGACTGGCGACTGCCTTGAAGATCCGCGCCTCGACCTGAAGATTTGCGACGTCGCCGCGCTGATTGATGATGCCAATGACGGCACTTGCGCAAAATTCGACGCAATCCTGCTGGATGTCGACAATGGCCCAGACGGGCTCGTGCGCGATGCGAACAATCGCATTTATTCGCGCACAGGCCTTGCAAAAGCGCGCGACGCGCTAAAGCCCGGCGGCGTGCTGGCGGTCTGGTCGGCTGCTAAAGACTATGCATTCCGCAAGCGAATGCAGGATGTGCGGCTTGAAGTTGAGGAGCTGTCTGTCCGGTCACGCCCAAATAACAAGGGCGCGCATCATGTGATCTGGTTTGGGGTTAAATCCGAATGCTAAGCACATTGCCTCAAAAATCGTAGATCAAAGTAAATCGGCTTAGCGTGTCAGTTCCGTCAGCGCCGTCTGGCGGGTTGCTGTCATATTCGATCGCGTAGGATATTCTGGCCGAGACACGGTCGCTGACCTTTGCATTGAGGCCAGTGACAAGATTGATGCTGGTGTTGTTGGCATCGGTAATTAGGGTTGCAGATCCTCCGGTCTCAGCAACCGCATTGGTATCATGGGTCAGCTTGAGCCGGTCGCTGATATCCCAATCGAAATCGAGCCCTGCAAGGCCCGCAATCCGACTTTCATCTTCGCCATTAGTGAATTGCGTGACGCGGTAAGCGGGGCCGACCTTAGCAGACAACTGCATAGTTTCAGTGTCGATGATTTGGTAGCCAAGTCCTCCAGAAACCGCATAACGCGCTGAAAAACCTTGAAAACGATCCCGCTCATATTGAGCGAGCCCGTAAACAAACAAGCGATCCGAGATTTTGTAATTGGGCTCATAAGCGGCGAAGAATTGCTCTCGTGTGGTCTCCCCGCCAGCGCGGCGAAAATCAGCTCGTCCAGTCAGCTTATGCCGCCAGTCTATCCCATCGCGGGTAAGCGCGAGAGCCGCTGTCAGCCCCGTTTCCGAGCTGTTTCCAGTCGCATTGAATCCGCCCAGTTCACCCTTTCCGCTCCAGCGCTCGAACAGTCCCGATGTCAGGATTTCTTCCTCTTTCATCTCTGCTTTCGCGGCAGCCAGAACCTTTTGATCGGCATCGAACTTGGCCTTGATCTCATCAAGCTCGGCAGCGTCATCAGGATGCACTGTGCGTGCGAGATCCAGCACGGTCTCAACCTTTTCTGCATCACCTGTAGCGATCGCAGCATCAATCATGGCTTTTGTTGCCTCAGGCAATTTTGCCTGCGCAGGTACACTAAGCAAAAGAAGGGCAGGAACTAAGAGATTGGCAAGACGGGTCATGTGCGTCCTTGATGATCAGATTGCTTGGGGCGCTGCCTCTTAGATCAGGTCATAATCCGCACAGGGCCCATAAAGTCCATTTTCCCCAAGGGAACGCCTTTCATCCGCAGGATGTCGTAAAAGGTCGTCGCATGGAAATAGAAGTTTGGCTGATTGAAGCTTAACAGCATGTTCTGTCCGGTCAGCGTCATCAATGTCTTGCCGCCCATAACAAAACCGATCGGCTTTTCCGCCACGGCTTCCAGCTGATCTGCTGTTACATCGGAGAGCTTCGCTTGAGCTTCATCAATCAAAGCGCGCATCCCATCGAAGCCTTCTGGCAGGACTGTAAAGTCTGGCGTGAAGTTGCCGACATCCAACCGCTCAATCGCATAAGCGGAATGCATCCAGCAGCTGCGCACATGCCATGGCAGGTTCCACATATCGTCTGCCAGCTTCGCTTCCAGCAGTTCTGCCGGTTCTATTCCCTTTTCCGCTGCAAACGCCTCACCCTTAGCAAGAACGCCTTTTAGCCCTGCGAGGATTTGCTGGCAGCTGGGGACAAACGCGTCGTATAAAGAAATCGCCATAGTCAAAGGCTCCGTTGAAGATCGGGAATTGAGATTGGACCTTTCCTACGCGGGGTTGATTGGCTCATGCAAGAGGCATGGCCACGCATCATTTAATCGGTGATTTCCAACCGCTTTTTCCCGCGAGATACCACGCCGGATTTTCACTCTTGGACTGTGTGTCATGTGTCCCATTTCGCGCAAAATGCTCGCTGAACCGGGCGGCATTCCGGCACGAAAAAGGGCCGTTCCCGCATGTGAAACGACCCTTCGCGTGTCTCGGAATGTGTGGCCCGTGGCTTACCGCACTCGCGGACCGCCAAAAGGCAGCGGTGGAGGGGGTCTGCGCGCACCGCGTGGCAACTGTGCCTGGAAGGCGCGGCCGCAATGCTCGACGCAATACGGAAAACCAGGGTTCACTGCTTCGCCGCAAAAATGGAAGTCTGCTTCGCCCGGGTGGCCAATTGGCCAGCGGCAGACTTTGTCCGACAAATCAAGCAGGCTCGTCTTGTCAGCGATTTCTGGGCTAGGTTTGGCAGGCACAAGCCGGCGTGGTGGCGCAGGGGGGATCGGAGCCTGTTGATCTCCCGGTCCCTGCCGCAGGAAGCCGCCTGGCCCGACCGAAACGATCTTAGGAAGATCAGGGGTCGGGTTCGGAATAGGTTGCGAAGGCACCGCGCTGCTTGCCGCTTTGGCAGTTGTTGCCGCAGGCTTTGCAGCAGGTGCCTTTGTACCGGCCTTCGCTGCTGGTTTAGTCGCCGCCTTCTTAGCTGGTGGTTTTGCAGCGGGCTTCTTTGCCGCAGCCTTCTTTTTGTCGTTCGCTTTGACCGGAGAAGGACGCGCCTTGAGGCCAAGCCGGTGCGCTTTGCCGATCACAGCATTGCGGCTGACACCGCCGAGTTGTTCAGCGATCTGGCTAGCGGTAGACCCGCCTTCCCACATCTTCTTGAGCGTTGCGATCCGCTCGTCAGTCCAAGCCATAAAACTTCCAATTCCTTTTTGACATCGCGCATCACTGAGATCATGCGCTTGCCAGATTTCCGCTATCGCACTACTCGGCCCGACATGGCCAATCAAGCTCCGATAACGAAAGCAGCGAATACGTCTGCAACTTCTGATAATCCTTCCGGGGAAACAGCGTTTTCAGTTGCTAGCTTCCCGGCGCGCGGAGAGCCGATCATATCGGGTATCAACCGCATCGGATTGTGGAGCCTCTATATTAAGGAGGTTCGCCGTTTTCTCAAGGTGCACACGCAGACAATTTGGGGGCCAGCGGTTACAACCTTGCTGTTTCTCGTGATCTTCTCCGTCGCATTGGGGCGTGGCGGACGCGAAGTGCTGGGTGCACCCTTCGTCAATTTCGTGGCACCTGGCCTGATCATGATGGGTATGATGCAAAACGCATTTGCCAATTCCTCGTTCTCGCTGCTTGCCGGCAAGATCCAAGGGACGATCATTGATCTTATCATGCCCCCTTTGTCTGAAGGGGAGTTGATGACAGGGATTGTTGCGGCCGCGGTAACACGCGCAGTGATGCTTGGCTTAGCGGTCGCTTTGGTAATCCTGGTTTGGCCTGGTTTATCTTTAGCAGTGACACATTGGTGGGCAGTCTTGTGGTTTGGATTAATGGGTTCAGTGCTGCTTGCTGTGATTGGCCTTTTAACGTCAGTGTGGGCAGAAAAGTTCGATCATAATGCGGCGATCTCGCAATTCATTGTAGCGCCGCTCTCACTGCTGTCAGGCACCTTCTACGTGATCGACAATCTGGCGCCGATCTTCCAGGCAATCAGCCGCGCAAATCCATTTTTCTATGTCATTTCAGGCTTCCGCTATGGCTTTTTAGGCAAAAGCGATATTGGTTCGGATGCAGATGTTTGGGTCGCAG
>WTKI01000196.1 GCA_011524425.1 Altererythrobacter sp.
ATGTGTATAAGAGACAGCCCTATACCAGAGCCACAGCTCGCGAGGCGGGATGGCAATGGCGCATCCCGCTGCAACATCGGATCGGCAACGGCTATGTTTATTGTAGCGAATATTTAGACGATGATGCAGCTGAGGAATCTCTGCGCGCCAATCTTGATGGTGCGCCGCTCGCCGATGCCAATCGCCTGCGTTTTGTTACGGGACATAGGCGCGAGTTTTGGAAAGGCAATGTGTTGGCCCTGGGGCTTGCTGCGGGGTTCATGGAACCGCTGGAATCGACCTCGATCCACCTGGTCCAGACCAGTCTTGCGCGCCTCCTGACTCATTTTCCGGATAAGCGCTTTAACCCGTCAGACATAGCTGCCTTCAATCGCCGCACGCTTTTGGAATACGAAAAGGTGCGCGATTTTCTAGTGCTGCACTATGTCGCGACCACGCGTGATGACACGGCGTTCTGGCGGCATTGCCGGTCGATCAAATTGCCCGAAACATTATCCGCGCGGATCGAGCAGTTTTGCGCCAGCGGGCGAATATTCGAAGAGCCCAATGACGTCTTTGGCACGGCCAGCTGGCTAGCGGTGATGTACGGTCAGGGATTGAGGCCGGAAGCATCAAACCCGCTGATCGCCAAGCTCGATCCGGCCCGAATTGATTCGATTATGCGCAAAATTGGCTCGACAATTGATAACGCGGCCAATCAAATGCCGACACATCGCGAGTTTATCGAAAAAAATTGCCAAGCAAAAACAGAAATATAGTGTGAAGCCGTGACGGATCGGTCACACATCCGAAGGCATTTTTGACTTTAAGTTGACAACGGTGTCAATTTTGAGTCATATCACGGTGGAATTTACTGCGAAGGTCTTTAAAGGCCCGCAATATGGAGGGGAAATTGGTGAAACTGTCTCGCGCTCGCTGCGCAAACACTCTTTTCGCAAAGTCGCTGATGACTGGTGTCTCTTCGCTGGGCCTGCTTGCCGCAGCCCCTGCATTCGCGCAAAACGCGGATAATGAGGAGGCAAGCGCTGATGAGGAAGAAGACACGATCATCGTGACCGGCTTGCGCGAATCGCTTGCCACCTCGCAGGCGCAAAAACGCAACGCTGATACGGTGGTCGATGTTATTACCGCTTCCGATATTGGCGCCTTGCCTGACCGCTCCGTTTCAGAGGTTTTGCAGCGCGTCCCTGGGGTCAGCGTCCTTCGTTTTGCTGGCCCGAATGATCCAGATCACTTTGCGGTTGAAGGCAGCGGCGTTGTTGTTCGCGGCCTTCCCTTCGTTCGCTCGGAATTGAACGGGCGGGATGTTATCGGCGCCAGCAGCAGCGGCGTACTCGGCTTTGAAGATGTCTCTCCAGAGCTTTTGGGCAGCGTTGTGGTGTTCAAGAACTCGACAGCGGACCTTATTGAGGGCGGCGCTGCCGGTACGATTGATTTGCGCACGAGGCTGCCGCTCGATCAGCAAGGCTTTGTTCTGAGTGGATCGGTTGAAGCCAACTATTCTGACCTCGCTGAAGAATGGTCGCCAACCGGCTCTTTGCTGATCTCCAACACTTGGGATAGCGATGCCGGGACGTTCGGATTGCTGGGCAATATTGCCTATAGCCGTCTGGAATCGCGCGCTGATGGCACGGGTCTATCGGACTTTGTGGAAACCGATGACGGTTTCGTTCCAGCAGGTGGTGGCATCCGGACGCAGAACTTTGACCGTGAGCGTTTGACCATGGCTGCCGCTGCGCAGTTTGAAAGCGCTGACGGGCGCTGGGAAGCCACCGCGCAATTCCTGCGGTCGGATTCTGAGCTGCTTTGGGGTGAGAATGTACTTGAGACCACCGCCGACAATGCCGGTGCTCGCTCTGGTCTTGATTCCAGCGACTTTGTTTTTGACGAAGATGGCGTTTTTACAAGCGGCACGATCACCGACAATTCTCAGTGGCGCGGCCCTAATGCCACCGCCGCATTTTTGGGCGCAACCGGCGGGCAACAGCTTGCTTTGTTCCGCGAGCGTTCGGAAGAGGATGTGACCGAAGACTATGCTTTCCAACTAAAGTTTGCGCCGACAGATGATCTGCGTTTCAACTTCGAAGCGCAGCACGTCTCCTCCACTTCTGATGTGGTCGATTTGACAGTGCACGGCTCTTTCTTCGCGCCGGTTCGTGTGGATGGCACAGCCGGTTCGATTCCAAGCTTTGAATATCTCCTGCCAGCAGGTGAGACCGAGGGTTACTTCCAAGACCCGAGCAACTACTTCCTTCGCTCTGCAATGGACCACATCACTCAAAATGATGCGGATGCCACGTCATTCCGCGGCGATGTTGAGTATGATTTCTCCGGCGATGGTTGGCTGAAATCGGTCCGCGCCGGTGCGCGCTATGCTGAAGAAGATTTTGAGCTGCGCCAGTCTGACTTTAACTGGGGCAATATCTCAGAGGTTTGGACAGGCCGCGATATCCAAGGTTTCTCTGGTGGTGACTTCAACGCCACGCAGTCGCTCGTTTTGCTGGGCGGTAACCCCAACGCGGATATTGAATCGGCTGTTGCAGGGCTCTTCACTCCGGTTGAGTTTGACAACTACCAGCGCGGATTGCCAACCGGATTGGGCGGCGCTGTACCTTTCTACAGCGGTCCGGGTGCCGACGATTACGATGGATTTGCTTCCACTTTCACGAACCTGCTCGGCATAATTGGCGGGAGTCCTTCGGGTTGGACGCCGCTGACCGGTCGCGGAGGCGTGATCGCCGGTACACCGTTCTTGCCAAGTGAGATCGGAGCGATCGAACGCGATAATTTCGCTGCTTATGTGCGGCTCGATTTCGGTTCCGACTTGTCCGATTCCGCGTCGCTATCTGGCAATATCGGCCTGCGTTATGTGCACACGGACAGAAGCGTCGACACCACATTGACAGTGGACGGGTTCGATCAGTTCTTCCCGAACGCCAATCTTTGCGATCCGGCTTTCCAGCCGACCGATCCTGCCTTTACGATCCCGGATTTCTGCAGTCTTGACCTTGCGGGTCTGGAAGCGGCGTTGGGTGACGGCTTCATCGTAGAGCGGACGGTAAATCAGAGCTATGACGAGTTCCTACCCAGCCTGAACCTGAAGCTCGATTTGCCTGGCGGTCACGTCGTCCGCTTTGCAGCATCGCGGACATTGACCCGACCTGGTGTGGACGAGCTCAACGAGCGCATTGATGTCCAAACCATCGTTGGATCAGCGATCCCGGATGGCGAGGGCGGCTCGATCAACCCGTTCGAAGGCTTCGTCGGCAATGCGACCGGCAACGCTTCGCTTGCGCCGCAAGTGTCGACCAATTTCGATCTGTCATGGGAGTGGTACTTCAACCGCACAGGCTCACTCACGGTTGCCGCTTTCTCGAAAAGCATTGATGACTTCATCGCTTTCGCTCCGGTTGCGGTTGATGTGCCTGCCGATGAAGTGCCTGCTGAATTCATCAGCAACCCGCTTCTGACCCCGCTGCTGCGCAACACACAGGTGAACTCTGACGAGAACGCCACCGTGCGCGGGTTTGAGGTTGCCTATCAGCAATTCTATGACTTCTTGCCCGGCGTCTTGGGCGGTTTGGGTGCGCAGTTCACTTACACCTATATCGATTCAGATGGGGTCGACAACGAACTCGATCCGAGCATTCCGAGCGATGATCCGCCGACGGCACGTTTTGACGTTGACGCTGGGGTGTTCCCGCGTATTTCGAAGCACAATATCAACGCTGTGGCGCTTTATGAAAAGGGTCCGGTCCAGGCGCGTGTCGCTTATAACTGGCGCAGCAGGTTCCAGCTTACTCCGCGCGATGTGATCTTCCCGTTCGCCTCGATCTATCAGCCCGCGACCGGGCAACTCGATGCCTTGCTGTTCTTTGATGTGAACGAGAATGTGAAGGTCGGTGTTCAGGGTGTGAACCTGCTGGATGATGTCACTGCAACCACGCAAAGCGTCGATCCATCGGGCTTACTAGCACCGCGCAACTTCTTCCGAAATGATCGGCGTTACACGTTGATTGTCAGAGCGAATTTCTAACTGAGCCGCTCTTTACGAGGCTAAGACGCCTCACTCCCTAGCCTGGCCAGGTCAGCCCCCAGCTGACCTGGCCATTTCTTTTGGGGCACTGTCAAAAAGATGACCGCCAGCGGTCCTAACCGTTAGCCGGATCGGATGCCCAGACGCAGTAAGCCAGCCAGTCCGTTCAAACGCTTCAACTT
>WTKI01000294.1 GCA_011524425.1 Altererythrobacter sp.
CTATCCACGGCCTTGGCAAGGAATTGCAAGGCGCACCCAGCTGCAATGGCTGGACCTTCTGGCATTATGAGATTGGCGGAGAAGTGAAGCCCATCGACGCCGCGCGGCAGACTTATTTACTCGCGACAGAGGATTGAGGGGCTGTCTAAGAGCGCTCCCACTTCAGGTAAGCCCGTCGGCGATCCGGTTATGTTTTGGATCGGCGTGTGTATATTCATTTACACGGTGATAGCCTTTGGCGGCGCTGCGTTGATTAGCGAGAAAACGCGAAGCTTCTACACGCCGATTGTCAGTCTTCACGGCCTCTTGTCATTGGCCTGGCTGGCCTTGTTTGCAGCACAAGCACGATTTTCAAATGGCTTGCTTTTAAAGAGGCATCGCTGGCTTGGTTCACGCTCTCCTGTGTTGGTCGGCGCAATGATCGTAGTCGGCGTGGTAGTAATGATCATGACCTATCAGAGATACGGGATTGTCAGTTTGCTTATTGCCAATGCGAGCATCTATTTGCAGTTTTTGATCTTTTTCGCCGCCGCACTGATCGCCGCGCGAAATCACAGGGCGGATTGGCACAAGCGGCTGATGTTGCTTGCAACCATCTCGCTACTTGGTCCCGGGCATGGCCGGTTTGTGCGACTTTTCGGTCTATCAGATGAATTTGGGGGCGTTCTGACCTTGGTGATGTTACTAGGAGTTCCAATTGCGTATGATCTGCTTTCTGAAGGCCGGATCAGGAAGCCAACCGTCATCCTGATCGGGATATCATTCGCTTTTCTGGCACTCACGATCGCCGGTATCGTATCGGTGGGTGTCTAAGTGTCCATTCAGCAGACAGGCTGAGTTGCGTTGGTTGCCGCCGCTTCGGACCCTCGAACCTGTCCTACACACCCCACACCCGTTACAGCCGTGGAATGTTTGCGCTGAGCCCTTCCAATTCCCTGTTAATGTCGCGATTTCAGGTGCACAGCTTTTTCCCTTTAGGACTGTGTGTCATGTGTCCCATTTCAGCCAAATTGACTGAGGTTCAGCCAGTATGAGCGCGCGCGTCTACATCCGCCCGCTCACCACGGTTCCCGGGCCGCAAGCCGCCGATGGCAAGGCTGTGCGGCTGGCGGGCGGTATGGTCTATGCGCGCGAGTTTGCAGTGATCATGCGCGAAGATGGGAAAACAGTCTCCCGCAAGTTGGCAGCGCCTGACACGATCGATGCCGTAATGGCAGAATTGCCCGGCGAAGTGCGCGAAGACGCCCAAGATCAATGGACCAACCTTGCGCTCTCCCATCCGCCGATGGAGCTGGGTGCGCGGACAATCCGGCTCGATCAGCCGCAGGTCATGGGAATTCTCAATGTCACGCCGGACAGTTTCTCTGATGGCGGCGAATTTCTCGACGACCAAGATGCGGGCCGCGCGCATGCCTCTGCGATGTTGGAGGCCGGCGCTGCGATCATAGACATTGGCGGGGAAAGCACGCGTCCAGGTGCAGCTGCGACATGGGAAGGGGACGAGAAAGAGCGCGTCTTGCCAGCGGTTGAATATTGCTCTGCCATGGGCGCAGCCATCAGCGTGGACAGTCGACGGGCGGGGGTGTTGGAGGCTGCGCTTGAGGCTGGCGCGCACGCGATCAATGATGTCTCTGCCATGCGGCACGATCCGCGCACGGCAGAGCTCGCAGCGCGTATCGGCTGCCCGGTTTTCCTGATGCATGCGCCCGGTGATGGCGAGGACCTTCACGCAGATGGCAATTACAACAGCGTTGTGTTTGATGTGTTTGATGGCTTGCAGGAACGCCGCGATGCGGCTGTGGCGGCAGGTATTTCGCGCTCCAACATTGTGCTCGATGTGGGGATCGGCTTTGGCAAGTCTCTGGCGGACAATCTCGCTCTCATTAACGCGCTGCCGCTGTTTCATGCGCTGGGGCAGCCTTTGCTGCTAGGCGCCAGTCGCAAGCGGATGATCGGCGCTCTTTCTAATGAAGCGGCTGTGCATGAGCGGCTGGGCGGCTCGCTCGCTTTGGCAGTCGCAGGAATGAATGCAGGGGTGCAGATGCTGCGCGTGCATGACGTTGCCGCCAGCGTCCAGGCACGCAATGTGTGGCGCGGGCTTCGCGATGCGGCGCTGACCGATTTTGCAGAGCTGCCAGCGCGTTAAGCCGCGTTATCGATGCCCAAATCAGCCAGCTTGCGGTAGAGCGTGGAGCGGCCAATGCCCAAACGGCGAGCCACCTCTGTCATGCGGCCGCGATAGTGACCAATGGCCAAGCGGATCACATCGGCTTCGATCTCTTCCAGCGGACGCAGATTGCCGTCTTCTGTGTAGAGCATCACGCCGACGCCTTCCTGATGCGGAGAGGACGAAGTTTCTGAAAGGCCATCGCCCAGCAGTTCGGACAGCTGAGGGAAGCTGGCGGAGGTGAGCGATTCCTCGTCGCAGAACACAGCGGCGCGGAACAGGACAGCTTGCAATTGGCGGACATTGCCTGGCCAATCGTAAGCTTGCAGCAGTTGCAGCGCGCTATCGGCAACGGACAGCGGGCGAAGGCCGGGCTGCTCGCCAATGCGGCCGAGGAAATGGCGCGTAAGTGCAGGGATATCGCCTGCTCGCTCTCGCAGAGCAGGGAGCGTAATCAGTGTCGGCGCAAGCAGTTCGAACAACTTCTCGCGGAACTGGCCGGCTTTCACAAGCTCGCGCAGTGGGAAGTTGCTGGCAGAGAATATGCGCACATCGACGCGGAAACCATGGGTCGCACCAAGTGGACGCACGATTCCCTCTGACAGGACCTCTTCCAGCTTCGCTTGCAATTCATCATCGAGCCGGTCGATCTCGTCCAGCATCAAAGTGCCGCCATCAGCTTGCTGCAACACGCCGATCTGGCGGTCGAATGCACCGGGAAATGCATTAGGCTCATGCCCGAATAGCACAGAAGGGAGGTTGCTCGCCGGAATGCCGCCAATGTTCAGCGAACGGATCGTGAGTTTCGCACGCGGGCTGGCCGCGTGCATGGCGCGCATAAGCATTTCCTTGCCTGTGCCTGCTTCGCCTTCGATTACGATATTGGCATGACCACGCGCAGCCTTGGCAGCTTGTGCCAACGCTGTACGGAAGGTGGGCGCAGTGCCGATCATCGCGTCGAAGTCGAGTGCCTGACCCATCTTCTCGCTCAGCGGCATCAGTTCATCTTGGGGGCTTGCTGCTTCAGTTGCTGCACGCAGCGCTTCAAGCAAGCGATCGGGAGCAATCGGTTTGATCAGGTAATCGGTAGCGCCTGCGCGCATCGCTTCTACCGCCAGAGCAGGTGAAGCCGATGTCGTGAGCATCAGGACCGGCAATGCAGGGCGGCGTGACTTCAGCTCTGAAATGAGTTCGCAAGCGTCATCGCCTGGAACCCATTGGTCCAGAATAATCGCAGACAGCTTCATACCGTCCTGCGTGCCCAGCATGGCGATCGCAGTATCCGGATCCGCTGCAGTGATCGTGCGCCAACCTTCCCTTGCGACAAGCGCAGAGATCAACCGGCATTGTGCCGGCTCGTCGTCGATCAACAGAAGTAAGCGCTCGCCGCTCTCTGACATGCTTAAACCGTCCCAAGGTGATACGAGCGGTCAAATTAGCGCGAAGGTGTAAAGACCCGATTAAGGCTGTTGAATTCGTATCCAGAGATTTTGATAGGGCTCTAGGCCTTGGCACAGGCTTATCGGAACGATAGAGCGCCTTCATTCATTTAAGCTTAACTGTTTTCAAACGGGGAAATGCACACATGGCTTCGCATGACATGAAATCGGCAGAAAAGACCTATGGCGGCTTTATCAGCCTGCTCAAATGGAGTGTGCCGATTATTGCCGTGATTACACTCATCGTCATTGCTTTGATCGCTGAATAAGGCGCTCTGATTTTGCGTATAGCGATACTCAAAGAGCAAGCCTCTGGCGAAACACGCGTTGCCGGAACGCCTGAAACGGTCAAGAAATTCATCGGTTTAGGTGCTGAAGTTGCCGTTGAAACTGAAGCAGGCGTGACCGCGTCTATTGCTGATGCGGCCTATGAGGACGCCGGCGCGAGCGTGAGTTCGCGCGCTGATGTGTTAAAAGGGGCTGACATTGTTCTCGGCGTACAAGCGCCTGATCCAGCTAGCCTTGCCGGAGCGAACAGCGGCGCTTGGGTTGCTGCCTTGTTCGATCCGTTCGGCAAGCG
>WTKI01000301.1 GCA_011524425.1 Altererythrobacter sp.
ACTTTCAAGATTGACATCTAGTTCCCACTGATCATCAATTTCATTCAAAATTTCCGCATCCGGGAAGCCTTCCAGTACAGCTTTCACCAGAGGATGAGAGCGCAAGCGTTCCTGGTCTGCCTTAGCCTGTTGCTCGGCTTGCTCGCGCAAGGTCGGCACGCCATCGTCTTGACCTTTCTCGATCAGCCAGCGCTGGCCGGTGACCTTCAACAGAGCTTCCCGCAATTCAGCGGCGGGATCATCATTGAAGCCTGGCGCAAGCGAATAGACAAGCTTGCCCTGGCCGATTTCGATCACACGGATCCAGTCGCGCATAAGCTGCGCGACACGCAATTGGCCGGCATCATCCACTTGCTGAACAAGGCGCGCCCAGTCCGGTGCTCCAGCTGACGCGCTCGGGGCAGCCGAATCTGTGGTACTCGCTGCACCACTTGCAGGTGCCGCGCCATTTTTGGCAAGTTCCTCGATCCTGTCCGCCAGCCTGCCCGGATCAGGCAGTTCATTCGCGTGCAAGACACGCAGCAGAGCCATTTGTGCAGAAACCAGCGGATCAGGGGCACCGCGCACTTCCTCATGGCCTTTCAAGAGCAGTTGCCACAGCCTATGCAATTGCGCTGGTGAAAGGCGCTCTGCCAATTCATTCAAAGCCGCGCGCTCTTCGCTGGTCGGCGCGCTCGCATCAGCGCCAGTCACCTTCGCAATGGTCACACGGTGGACCAGATCAAGCTGTCCGCGCATCAAAGCAAGCGGTTCGACGCCTAACGCGTATTGGTCTGCGACCCCTTCAAGCAACGCCTTTGCGTCCCCTGACAAGATCATTTCCAGCAGCTTGCGCTGCGCACTTTTGTCAGCAAGGCCCAGCATGTCTCGAACCCGGTCGCCGGTGACTTTGCTGTCTGTATCGAGGTCAGCATGCGCAATCGCCTGATCGAGGATAGACAACCCATCGCGGACCGAGCCTTCAGCAGCGCCAGCAATGATCCGGATCGCTTCTTCTTCGGCGGCAACACCTTCCTGCTCACACACCCAGGCAAAGTGCTTTTCAAGCAGCTCTGTCGGGATGCGGCGCAAGTCGAAGCGCTGCGTCCGACTTAGCACTGTTACAGGGAGCTTTTCGACTTCTGTCGTAGCGAACAGGAACTTCACATGCGCAGGCGGCTCTTCCAGCGTTTTAAGCAGCGCGTTGAAAGCATTGCGGCTAAGCATATGAACTTCGTCAATGATGTAGATCTTGTAGCGCGCGCTGACCGCTGCATAGCGCACCGCTTCGATGATCTCGCGCACATCATCAACGCCGGTGTTAGAAGCCGCGTCCATTTCGATCACGTCGATATGGCGACCTTCAGCGATAGCGGTACACGGCTCGCACTGTCCGCACGGATCGATCGTCGGACCACCATCGCCATCAGGACCCACACAATTGAGGGCTTTAGCGATCAGGCGCGCGGTTGACGTTTTGCCAACTCCGCGAACGCCCGTCATCAGGAAAGCATGCGCCAAGCGATCACGTGCAATCGCATTGGCGAGCGTTGTGACCATCGCTTCTTGCCCGATTAGCTCGCTGAAAGTTTGCGGGCGGTATTTACGAGCGAGAACGCGGTAGGGCTGGTTTGTGTCGGCTGGAACCGGCGCCGGAGCGGCTGGCGCAGTGTCAGCCGTTGGCTCGGGCTTCGCTTCTGGCGCGGGATCGCCGAACATCGCAGACTGGCCCGCGGCCTCCAGCTCGGCAGCGCTTGGCTGCGGATCTTCCTGCCCTTCTCCGCGTCCCTCGTCGTGTTCCTGTTCCCAGGGAACCGAATCTGAATTTTCCGGTGAATCACCCATGCATGACTAGCTAGGCGCTAGCGGCGCATTTGTCATGTGGATGAGATTGGAAAAGGAGCCGAGCGACCCGCCGCAATCCACCTGGGCTGCTTCCTTCCGGACCTGACCCGGTGAGCGAACGCAAACGTCCACCCGACTCCCGGTGGGCCATATGGCGAGGAAGTGTGAAGAATTCAACCAGTCTTTGTCCGGAGAACCTAGCCACCCGCTCCCTCCGCCCTTCCACCCGGATCTTACTCCGGAGTTATAATCCGGGTGGAAGGGCGGAGGGAGCGGGTGGCGCGGCAATGCTCAGGTCGGAGGTCCTGAGCGCACACGCCAAACGTCACTTAAAATTATCAGCGTAAGCCTGAATTTTGAGCGATTTCTGCGGCGTCGCCATAACGCGGGCGACAATTCCGTATTTCTCCGCATAGGCTTTCGCCGCCTCTTTAGTCGGGAAAGACAGCGAAACTTGTGCTTGCGTATCGCCGCTGCCGGTCCAGCCCATCAGCGGATCGGCTTTGCGCGCTTCGGATTGTTCGAATTCGAGCACCCAATCGTCCGTGCGCGCCTTGCCGGACTGCATCGCCGATTTGGGTCTTTGAAAGATTCTCGCCGCCATAATGACTGCGCCAATAAGTCACTCGCCGCTTTTTGAAAAGGCGTTCTTTGTCTTCAAGCTTGGTTTTTCCATCCAAGGTCGATCAGGCCAGCGATGCTTGGGATAACGGCCCTTCATATCCTTTTGAACATCCGCCCAGCTGCCGCGCCAGAAGCCGGGCAAATCGCGGGTGGACTGGATCGGGCGACCGGCAGGGCTTGTAAGTTTCAGCAAGAGCGGCGTGTCGCCAATCATTGGCTGAGCGTCGAGCCCGAACAGCGCTTGGACACGCACTTCAACGCAGGGCGCATCATCGCCAGCATAGTCAATCGCATGGCGCGTGCTGGCTGGTGATACAAACTCGCGCGGCGCAAGCTTGTCCAGCCTTTGCCTTTCATCCCATTCAAGAGTTGCCAGCACCGCATCGACAAGTTTGCCTTTCGCCAATTCCAGATCCCGGCGTCCGATGAGCAGCGGCTCCAACCAAATTTGCGCCGAGGCCTTTAGCCCCTTTAAGGACAGCCCCTCAATTTGCGCGAAATGGCCGCGAGCGAGCAGCTCTGCAGGCAGCAGCTTATCCAGTCGTTCTACCGCTTTCTCCACAAGCATATCCACAATTGCTTGCGGATCGGGATCAGGGTCCGGTCCCGATGCAAGAGTGATCGCTCCCATTCGTTTGACCAGCCGAGCCTCAGTCCGATTAGCGATTTCATTCCAGTGTGTTATCGATGATTTCTCAATCAGGTAGTGAAGGTGGCGTTCAACTTCCTGTTCGGTAATCTCTGCCGCCGCTGTGATGCGCGCACCTTTGGCAGAGCCGGTCGCATCGCCGATCACGATCCATTGCGCCCCGGCAAGCGGCGATGTGGGATCAACCGTAAATCCGGAGCCACCCGCTGAAAGCCAGTTCTCGCCTGACTTTTCCCGCCGCCGAGCGACAAAATCGGGCCGGGAAAAGGCAAGGAAGATCGCCGGATTGATCGGTTCAGGTTCTGCCCCAGAAATCAATCTCTCCGCTGCCTTGGTCCTTCGCGCAGCCAATTTGCGCGATGCGTCTGCGCGCCCTCCTCGCTCGCTGTTCCAGCGAGCCAATCGCTGCATCAGATCTTCTCCGCGCCCGCCAAGTCCGCGCTCTTGAAGCAGCAGAACAAGCTTGGCCGCATCACTCGCTTGAGAGACCTCCGCTCCATACAGCACAGCTGCAGCCGATGCGGGATCGAGCGGTAGGCTCGCAATCTGGTGCCCCCAAGGCGTAATGCGCCCTTCCCCGTCGAGCGCCCCCATCTTAGTCAGCGCATTTCGCGCGGCATTGACCGAGGCCTCAGGCGGCGGATCGAGCCAAGGCAGTCTTGCAGGGTCAGCCGTGCCCCATTTCGCAAGCGTCAATATGAGCGGCGCAAGGTCAGCTGTTTCAATCTCAGGTGGTGCAAATTCTGGTCGGCCTGCATGGCCATGTTCTTCCCACAATCGATAAGCGACGCCTGCGCTTTGCCGGGCTGCGCGCCCCGCCCTTTGCGCGGACGCAGCCTGGCTGGCGCGGTGAGTAACCAGCCGGGTGGTGCCGGCCTGCCTGTCATACTCCGCCATACGTGCAAGTCCGCTATCGACCACCACCCGCACACCATCGAGAGTGAGGGAAGTTTCAGCAATCGCGCTTGCCAGCACAATACGGCGGCGCCCACTCGGATCGCGCTTGATCGCTGCGCGCTGCTGGGCTGGTTGCACCTGCCCATGAAGCGGCAGGATCGGCGTCTCAGGCAAGCGT
>WTKI01000391.1 GCA_011524425.1 Altererythrobacter sp.
CTCGGAGATGTGTATAAGAGACAGGCGAACGACCTGACCTTCATTGACGATCCGGCCGCGCGCCGCTTGAACAGCGTCCCCCTGATTGACCAACCGCGCAGTGCCGTCCGGGCCGATGCGGCCTTGCAAGCCGCGTTCAAAGCTGGGCGAGCCTTGCGCTGCTGCGTTTACATTGCGCGCCTGGAAACGGGTGTTCTGGGTCGCATTGCCGCGTGCCTCCAGCCGGGCAAGATCGTCAGCTGTTCCGCCAATCGCATTGGCCCGTGCACCTTGCGCTGCATTCCCGCGCGCTTCGAGCCGTGCCAAGTCATCCGCAGCACCGCCAATCGCGTTGGCCCGAGGAGCTTTAGCAGCCGTGCCTCGCGCTTCCAATCGAGCGAGGTCATCTGCGGAGCCACCGATTACATTGGCCCGTGCGGCCTGCGCACGGTTGCCCATGGTTTCCGGCGAAGCGAGAGCTGTCGTGCCGCTCGGGGTGATTGCTTTGTTTGCGCGGATTTGCTGGGCGAGACGCCCGCGGGCGTCAGCTCTTGCAATATCGTCAGCAGAACCGGCCACCGCATTGGCACGTGCTCGCTGCGCCACTTCACCGCGTTGGTTCAGATTCTTGATTTCTTCATTGTCAGCCATTCGAGCCGTCTGCCCCTGTGGCGAAGCCGGGTCGCGCAATACTGCGTCGGAATCCTTCAGCATTGGGTAGGCGCTATCAAGATTGCGACCAGTCGCTGCCGCATTGGCAACCAGTCTGTCAGCGTTTTTGGCAGCCGCCTTGCGGGCCATATTGTTTCGGCCTTCGCCAACCGCTTCGACAGAGGTCTGGGCCATTTCGCTCAATGCATAGGCACTAAGCGCGCCAATAGTCCCGCAAGCTATGACCTCGCCTGCATTGTCGTAACAAACCTTGTTTTCTTCATCGGGAGTTTCGCTCTGATCCTGAGCTGCCAATGGCGTGGCAATCGCGGCCATTGCAATGATTGAAGTACCAAGTGCTGTCTTCGCTTTCATCAGTTTCATCGTTCAACCTCCTTAACCGGCCGGTCCAAGCGACCGGTCTTGCCTCATTTTGGTAGCTGAGGAGGAAAGAGAACAGCATGGGGAATATACCCCAAATGACACGATTTTGTGTTCAGGAAGCTGAAAGGGTGAGACGGGCCCTTGCACCTTTGCCAGAGGCAGATTCCATTGTGAAATCATAACCATGGCGCTGTGCGAGCTCCTGAATGATCGCGAGACCGAGTCCATCTCCATCAGACGTCTCACCCTTCACGCCGGGCTGCATGGCCCGCGCGAGTTCCTCAGCACTCATCCCGCGACCATTGTCCAGCACTTCAATGACGCAATTCTTGCCGCGATGGCGCACACCCACCATGATCCGGCTCGCATCGGCATGGCGTAGCGCATTCGCGACGAGGTTGCTGGTGGAGCGCACGAGCGCAAGCGCCGGGACATTGGTGCGGCAATCCGAGTGTGCAACTCTCAGAGCAATGCCGCGTTCGCGCGCTTCGGCTGCGAACATGTCCGACACTGCCCGCAAAACCAGATCTAACGGATAGTCTTCGCTTGGATCTTGCGGCCGCGCAGGAGCGTCATCGGGGCCGCGATCACTGTATTCATTGGTGAGCTGTTCGAGGTAATCGACAGCTTCATTCAGTCGCGATTGCAAGCTGGGTGAAAGGGAATCTGCCTCTTCACGCAAAGCGCCGCGCAGCCCGACCAAAGGTTGGCGAATGTCGTGACTGGCGGCAGCCAATTGCTGCTTACGCCGCTGAGCGGCATCGCGCGCCCGCGCATATTCGCGCTCTGTTTCCAGCAATTGCCTGTCCGTTTCAGCGCGCGCTTCCAGCGCGGCAATCCGTTCGGCCGTCAAGCGATCACGCTCTTGTCTGGAACGACGCACATCCACCAGCACCAGAAACAGCATCGCTGAGCCGGACAGCATGCGAATACCGTCGCGAAAGAACTCGATCGTCAAATCAGGCAGATAACGGCCGAGATAATAGGGTTCTACAGCAACGCCTGCGAACACACAAAAGGACAACACACCACCTGCAATCACACGCAATCTTCGCGCGACGTCGAACCGCAAGGAAATGAGAACCGCAAAAAGAATGAGCGAGAGATAGTAGGCCCAAAGGATATCTATTGTCTGGTCAGACACCCATGCCACCCAAATCAAAGGGGTTGGCAGCAACACTGCAAAAACGGCCAATGCTGGAAATTGAGTGAGCCTAAATTCCTTTCGGAAAGCGAACAGAAACGCGTAGTAATTGAAGAAGATCACTGACAATGTCAGCACTTCCCAGATCATGCGTCCCTGCGCTTGCGATTGGCTGAAGACAGTCGTGAAAAGCGACGCATCCATCTGCACCATCGCCAGAGCATAACCGATAGCGATTAGTGTGCCGATTGTGCGTTTTGTCGCGATTGACACGACCGCAAGGACCACTCCGATGAACAGCAATGTCAGTGTAAAAGGCGCTTTGATGAGCGTTGCGACAATCTGGTTAGCCCCGAGTTCCCCTTCTCGGAAAATGCCTATGGTCGGACGGTCATTGATCGAAGTGTTGATCAAGACTGTTTGTGTCTGACCCGGCGGAAGCATAAAGCTCTGTGTGCGAATATAAGTGAAGTATCGGGCCGCCAGCGGTTTGCCAGGTCCGGCCTGGCTAGCAAGGACTTCCTTAGCCGGGCCATCTCCGCTGAAGATATAGACGCTGGGCAGATCAACAAAGATTGCCCCTAACCCTAAGACCCTCTGCAATTTATCGCCTGGCGCTTGAGCCGTATTGACCAAGTCGATTGCAATCCATGTGCTGGGATCTGGACCGTTTTTAAGCGCTGCCACCGGAAACTCAGACTGAAACGCGCCATCGCGCAACGCAGTCCGGGCATCTTCAAGATCGAAGTGGGAGGCATTAGGCACCACCAGATATTTCGCTTGCAAATCGATCCGTTCGACCGATTGCCCCGGCATAATCCCGATCGGTTGTGCAAAGACAGGTGAGAACGCAAAGCCTAGCGCCAGCACAATCGCCGCCAGAAAAGGCCTCAAACAGGGCAAGATGTAATTATCGTTCAACACCAAGCGACCTTATGGTAACGGTTTTTGTGTAACTGCACACCAAGCAATAACAGGGGCAAAGCTTGGCATTCGGAACAAAGCGAACGGCTGTCATCGCGGATGACCATGCGATCGTGCGCAGCGCCTTGAGCAGCGTCCTTGGCGATAAGGATGCGCTGGAAGGTTATGAAGTGACGGTTTGCGATGAAGCGGACAATGGCATTTCCGCAATCGCTGCTGTTCGCAAACATCGTCCTGACCTCCTTATGCTTGATGTGACTATGCCGCATGCCGGTGGGACGGAAGTCCTGCTGGAAGCGCGGCGGTGGTCACCTGATACTCGCATCGTTGTTTTCACCGCTGTCGAAGCACTCGGCAAGATCGCGGAACTCGTCGAAGTCGGTGCAGACGGGGTATTCTGCAAAGCCGACGATGTAGACGAGCTGGCCCGGGCCTTGCCGCGCATCCTCGATGGCGGCCGTGTAGTCAGCAGCCGGTACACCAAACTGCTGGAAGACAGCGCTGACCTTGAGCCTTTGACCGACCGGGAAAGGCAGGTTCTCAATCTGGTCGTAGCCGGCCGGACCAATCGCGAGATTGGCGAGACTTTGGGCATTAGCGTGAAGACCGTGGACCGCCACCGCACCAGTGTGATGAGCAAAACCGGTGTGCATTCCGCGGCCGAGCTGATCGCTTACGCCTTGCGCGAAGGCCTGATCGATTCTGCCACTGGCATTTGATCCGGCCAGAAAGAAAGGATCAGACACCACTGCCTGATCCCTCCAAACCCCAGCCTTAGTTCCTGTGAAGCGTCGCCCAGGCCTGATTGTCGCCATCGTGACAATCCCACAGCATAACCTTGCCGCCGTTCTTCTTGTTGTTGGCGTCCGTGCGCGAAAGGTCGAGGCAGCGGCCACTGGAGTGGGTAAAGCGGGTAATCGTCGCGTTACCTCCTGCAATGTTTAAAAAACCGGGAATCTTCATCGTCTTTGTGCTGGCTGTCCATTGCTGCATTGGATTGCCATCGCAGCCATAGGATTTGATCACAGAGCCTTTCTTCGTACCGGTTGCTTCAAGGCACATACCCGCGCCTGTGA
>WTKI01000228.1 GCA_011524425.1 Altererythrobacter sp.
TTCGGATGACATCGCGTTATCCAAAATATCGTGCGCATGCCGCGTTCTCGACCTGAGATGGTCGCGAAGGGTTACGTTCGATTGGTCCGATTTAATGACGAGGCCGCTCCAAATGCTCATTTGATCAACAAACGCGCAGCATCATATCAGCACGCATCAAATACGTGCTGGATGAATACAGCGAATATCGACCAAACCAGTGTTAGCGCACCGGTCCCTTTCATTCGTTTGCACGGATTCGTCTGAGTTTGTAAAGTTCTAAGGTCAGAATTTGGCGAAATGCCTAGGAAACTCTATCCATTCTCGAGGAGTTTAGTGCCATTTTTACGGATCGCACCTTCGATCATCCCGCGTACAAATGACAGCGCCGGAGGCAGCTCAACCGCAAAGATCACTTGGTCGTCTTCGATCTCGACCCGGCCATCAATCGACTGACCCATAGTCGTGACATTGAGTGTCATGCAGTCATCGCCTGCCCAGCCAGTTGTGACCTGTGCCATGCCGCCAGGCACATAGTCTGCGATTTCATGACTGCGTTCTTTTAAGCGGCGGCGGACTTCGTCTTTGCCAAGCTCGTGGGGTAGTGCGACGCGCATCAGCGATTGTCCTCCAAGGCCTCAGGTCCGCCGAAGCGGTAATCAAGATAGCGGGACTTGATCGCCAAATCATCGAGCGCGCCTTCCGCCATGCGGCGGGTGACACGGTCGACTTCGCCGCTGATCTTCGTCAGACTTTCTGTAAGGCGCTCGTCAGCGGTCTTGCCAGCATGCTTTTCGCCGCGCAGCTTTTCCGGGATCGCGCGGTAATTATCGATCGTCTCAGGGATATATTCGCCTACCAGCTCGCGCACTTCATTCACCGCGGGGTTGTTTTGGTCCACCGTTTCCAGTTGAAGCCCGAGCGCATCCAATTGCACACCCAACTGATCGACCACTTGCACTGCAGGCGGGGGCAGAGCAGGGCGCTGCGCTTCCAACCACAACTCTGTGCGGCCAACCATTTGCCGCGCATCGCCTTTTTTGAGGTCTTCGCGTTTGGGAATTTTGATCTTCGGATAACGCGAGAAAACGCCCACTGCGACGATCGCAGCAAGGACGGTCAGCATAATACCGGTAAACCCGATCCCATCGAGAATGAGTCCCGCTGCAACCGAGGCTGCCCAGATGCCTACCAAGGCAATCAGGATCCGCTTGATCCGGCTCTTCCAATGGCGCTTTTTCATGTCAGCCGAACCGCGGCCAATAGATTGGGCTGGCCTATGCGTGCCGCCATCGCGCTGCACGGCAAGGCTCTTGCCGGCCGCGTGCATGATCTGATCGGATTCGCGCGTGCTATCGACCATCGCCAGCTAAGCCCTCAGCTTTCCAAAGCCAGCAATGACGGCTCGGAAGCGACCTTGGCTTGCGCCTGCGCTTGCCCTTCTGCGCGCGCGATATAGCCCTTGGACTTCTCGACCTCGTCAGACAGCGTGTTGACGGTTTGCTTCATGCTTTCCAGAGCACGGACCTTGAAGTCGTCCACTTCATCCATCGTGTCATAGATATTCTGGAACGCGCGTTGCAGGGTCTCCAGCGGGATAGTGCTTGAGGCGGCTTGCTCGTGGATCTGGCTGGTCTGTTCGCGCAGCAGAGTGCTGGTGGAATCGATGATGTCCGTTGTCGTCTGATTAAGCGCGGTAATCTGGCCAAGCACAAGCCGCTGGTTGGTCATGGCTTGCGCTACAGTCACAGCCGTGCGCAATGCGCCGACAGTGGTTGTGCTCGCTCGGTCTACGCCTTTGACCAGCTCGACATTGTTCTTCTTCACAAGATCGAGCGCAAGATAACCTTGCACGCTCACCGCCATCTGCGTGAGCAAATCCTGTGTGCGTTGGCGCACATAGAACAGAGCGCTTTCACGCAGAGCCTTAGCCTTTTCAGGATCGGTCGCGTCAAGCTCGGCGGCTTTATCTTCCAGCCGCTTGTCGAGCGTTTTAGCGATATGGATCATCTGCTCCAGCTCGCCCATCGCTTCCCACAGCTTCTGGCGCTCAACATCAATCGCAGCATTGTCTTCGTGCAGTTCTTTCTTGCCGGAAGCGAGCCGCTCTAGGATCGACTGAATGTGCCCCTGAGAGCTGGTGTAGCTGTCAAAATAGCGCTGCAGCTTGTTACCGAAGGGGATAATGCCGAACAGCTTGCGCCCGCGCAGCTTGCCTTTGCGGCCCGGGTCGAGCTCTTCCACGGTCTTGCGCAATTCCAGCAAATCATTGCCGACGCCATTGTCCTGATCCATCGCCCGCACGGGACGGTCCAGGAAGCGGTTGGACATCGCAGCGGCCGCGCGGATCTGTTCCTGACCCATGCGCGTGATCTGGTCGACTTTCTCTCCAAACGCAGGCGAGTTTGCGTCTTCGGCAACCAGGTCAGCTACGAAACTGTCGACTTTTTCGTCCAGCTTGGACTTTTTTTCCTCTGCAACAGGGACCAGACCGGCTGCCTTTTCAGCCTTCACAACCGGAACCGGATCCGGCGGTGTCAGATCAAAATCTGTTGCAGTCTTGGTCGTCGTTTCTTGCGTGCTCATAGCGTGCGTATTGCTCCCTTCAGGCGGCCTTACGTTACAGGCACACCATGCTCTACAACTGTATTAGTGATCTAAGACACAATCTTCAAG
Organism: Altererythrobacter sp.; assembly: GCA_011524425.1. Lineage (GTDB taxonomy): Bacteria > Pseudomonadota > Alphaproteobacteria > Sphingomonadales > Sphingomonadaceae > Erythrobacter. The sequence continues at coordinate 2,656 of WTKI01000228.1, forward strand.
TGAATGTGCCGCATCGCCGCTTCAAGGTCCAGTCAAACCGGCCATTGTGTTTGAGTGTCCGCGTAGCCCTTTGCGAATTGAACGAATCCGCGTAAATCAGTGGCTTGAGAAGTGGGGGTGTCTGAAGAGTGAGCGATAAGACTGAGACGAGCGCGGCTGCAGCAATCCCAAGCCCTGCCGACATCGAAGGGCGCGTGGCGGCTGATGATGCGAAAGAGGCAGCTAGCGCGCGCGCATCGATGTCCAGCGTCAAATTCAGTCTTTTGCGTTGGTGGCGTCAGGAAGTCACAGGGACAGTTGACCAGCCCGCGGTGATCGAGAAGCGTCGCGACGAATGCGGTTTGACAGAGCGATATCTGTTCCTCACCGCGATGAGCGCTGGGATCGCAATTCTGGGACTTATGCTTTCCTCTGCACCGGTGGTCATCGGAGCGATGCTGTTGTCGCCGCTGATGGGCCCTATCATGGGGCTGGGCTTCGCGCTGGCGATTGGCGATTTTGCCTGGCTCAAGCAATCTGCGCGCAGTCTGGCATGGGGTTCAATCATGGCGATTGTCCTTTGTGCCATTCTGGTGTTCCTATCGCCGATCCAGACGATCACACCAGAGATCGCATCGCGCACGCGGCCCAATCTGTTTGACCTCTTAGTTGCACTGTTCTCAGCGCTGGCTGGCGCCTATGCGATGATCCGCGGGCGTGAAGGCACGATTGTGGGCGTTGCAATTGCCACCGCTTTGATGCCGCCTTTGGCTGTCGTCGGATTTGGCCTCGCAACGTTTAACTGGACTGTTTTTTCAGGTGCGCTGCTCCTTTATGTGACGAACCTGCTGACAATCGCATTGACCGCATATGCGATGGCTCGGCTTTATGGTTTCCGCACCACGCTCAGCCAAAAGCAAACCCAGTTCCAGGCGTTTGCCGTTATCGCGGTGATTATCGCACTTGCTGTGCCGCTGATTATTTCGCTTCAAAGGATTGCTTGGGAGACCAATGCGCAGCGCATTGTGAGGGCAGAACTGCAGGATGAATTTGGCGCAGGAGCGCGAGTAGATCAGTTCGATATTGATTTTAACGCAGATCCGATGGTGGTCGATGCTTCAGTGCTGACTTCGCGGCTGCGCGAAGACGCTGATCAGAAGCTGAAGGAAGCTTTGCAACGCAGGTTAGGGCAAGAGGTGGATTTGGTTCTGGCTCAGTTCCAGGTGGGGACAAGCGCTAGCGCGGCTGAGCAAGCTCAACTTTCCGCTGCCCGGGCCCGCGAAGAAGCGGCGGCCAATGAAAGGGCGCAAGATCTTGCACAGCGCTTGGCGCTGGCTGCCGGGGTATCTGATGCTGATGTAGTGATTGACCGCAGTCGCAAGCGCGCCTTTGTTCGTGCGCGCGAATTGGATGGCGCGACGCTGTCGACATACAATATTCTTGAAGCGCGCATTGCAGCGACAGAGCCAGACTGGTCCGTTGAGATGATCCCGCCGGTGGGCTCACTT
>WTKI01000074.1 GCA_011524425.1 Altererythrobacter sp.
CACCTGGAGCCTGGATCGCGCCGAGCGCCACAGGCTCCGTATTGACGGCGATCAGTAGCGCGCCTTTGGCATGAGCCGCATCTGCGACTTCCTGTAAATTGCCGATGCGGCCAAGGATATCGGGATATTGGACAACCACACAGGCGGTATCCTCATCAATGCGCGCAATGAGCCCTGCATTGTCCGGCTCTGCTTGAATGGCGGGTTTAGCATCGGCAATCTGGTCGCCAGTAAACTTCGCCATGGTCTTGACGACCTCAGTGTAATGCGGGTGCAGCGCGCCAGAGAGCACCGCTTTCTTGCGGCGCGTGACGCGCGTCGCCATCGCAACTGCTTCCCAGCATGCAGTCGAGCCATCATAGAGCGAAGCATTCGCCACCGCGCAGCCATAAAGCCGCGCAACTTGCGTCTGAAACTCGAACAGCATTTGCAGCGTGCCTTGCGCGATCTCGGGCTGGTAAGGCGTGTAGGCGGTCAGGAACTCGCCGCGCTGGATAATGTGATCGACGCTGGCCGGGATGTGATGGCGATAGGCCCCTGCCCCAAGGAAAAACGGCGCATCTCCCGCCGCAAGATTCTTGCGGCTAAGCCGGCTCATATGGCGTTCCACCGCCATTTCACTGGCATGAAGCGGCAAGCCTTCAATCGGGCCGTAAAGGCGCGCTTCTTCCGGCACATCGACGAAGAGATCATCGATTGAGCTTGCGCCAATCACTCTCAGCATTTCGCCGCGATCGGCATCGGTTAGGGGTAAATAGCGCATCTATTTTCTCGCTTTAGAGCCCGTCCACAAACGCCTTGTAGGCCTTGTCATCCATCAGACCTTCCAGCTCAGCCTTGTCGCCAATCGTCATGCGGAAGAACCAGCCATCTTCTTCAGGCGAGGAATTGACCAGCGCGGGGTCATCTTCCAGCGCGCTGTTTGCCTCTGTCACTTCGCCGCTGATCGGCGCATAGACATCGCTTGCTGCCTTGACGCTTTCGACAACGGCTGCATCGCCAGCCTTGTCGAGCATGGTGCCGACGGCTGGCAGTTCCACAAACACGATATCGCCGAGTTGCTCTTGCGCATAATCAGTGATCCCGACTGTGGCGGTGTCACCTTCGACATCGATCCATTCATGTTCATCAGTGAAATAACGCGACATGGGTGCTAGCTCCCTCGATAATAGCGGTGGGGTACAAATGGCATGGGTGTAACGGTTGCCGAGAGGCGCTTGCCGCGCACCTCGCATTCGAGCGCAGTGCCTTCAGCGGTGTACGCTGATTCAAGATAGGCCATGGCGATCGGATAGCCGAGCGTGGGTGAGAATCCGCCCGACGTCACATGGCCAACTTTGGCATCGCCAGCAAAAACCTCAGCCCCCTCGCGCGCGGGCATACGGCCATCGAGTTTGAGCCCGACGCGCCTAGTTGCAAGCGTTCCAGCGGCTGCGTCAGCCAGCCGGGCAGCAACAGCCTTATGACCAAAATAGCCACCAGCCTCGCGGCGCTTCTTGGATAAGGCAAAGGTCAAATCCGCACTCACTGGATCAATATTCTTGTCGAGATCATGTCCGTAAAGTGGCAAGCCAGCCTCAAGCCGCAAGGAATCGCGCGCGCCAAGCCCCGCCGGCTTCACTCGCTCATCAGCTACTAAAGCATCCACGAGCTTTTGAACTGCGCTATTGTGCACGGCAATCTCAAAGCCGTCTTCGCCAGTATAGCCTGCGCGGCTGATCCAGATATGCCCGCTCGCATATTCAAACAGTCCGGCTGTCATGAAAGTAAGCGCAGCCGTTCCCGGAATGATCGCTTCCAGCACTTCGCTGGCCTTGGGTCCCTGCAATGCCAGCAGCGCAAAATCATCAAAATGGGTCAGCGTTATCTCGTCCGGCAAATGCTCGCGCAGATGGGCGATGTCTTCCCACTTGCAAGCGCCATTGACCACAAGTGCCAGATGCGGTCCGGTATTCGTCACCATGAGATCGTCGATAATCCCGCCAGCCTCTGTCAGAAGCATGGAATAGCGCATTTTGCCGGGTTTGAGATTGCTGATCGCACCCGGCAAAAGCTTTTCCAGCTCATGCGCGGCGTTCTCACCTTTCAGGGCGAGCTGCCCCATATGGCTCACGTCAAACAGGCTAGCGCTTTCGCGTGTCCAAGTATGTTCCGCGACTATGCCTTCATACTGGATCGGCATCTCATAGCCTGCAAAAGGCACCATGCGCGCTCCGCGTGACCGATGCCATGCATCCAAAGGAAGCTTGGCCAGTTCTTCTGCTTCAGTTGGTTCTTCGCTCAAATCATCAGTCCCCGACAGGCGTGCAACGCGTCAACGTGACGCGTCGTTCCGCACCCCCTCTGTCGGGAAACCTGAGAGCTTGGTCGCACGAGAAAAAGCCCGCACAACTTACCCCTTCGGTGGCCCTCGCAAGACTGCAAAAGCGCTTTCCAGAGTACCGATCGCGTCGCGGTCCCTTGTACCTGAGAGATTCCGGGGCGGTTGCTCCTTCGGTGCCGCTTTGCCCATTGAAAGGACTAAGCGAGCTCTCCCGCTGACGCGTCCACAGAATCGCTTCTGCGGCGGTGCAGCATCTGTGTGCGATCAGGCGCTCAGCGTCAATTGCGGAAGTGCGCTATGAGCGATTCAACCACAACAAATAGAGCGCACTCGCGACGATCCAGACACCACCTGCGGTCTTCAAGCGCCGCGCGCCTAGCCAAAGGGCAATCGGCCGCGCAAGAAATGCACCTAGCATTGCCCCGGGTGCGGCCAGCAGAACGACTTCCCAAGCTATGGTGTCTTGTTCGATATGCCATACGAGACCTGCAAGTACGCTGACGGCGCTTATAACGCAGGCAGTGCCCACGCACAGCACGATCGGATAGTGGCGCAGGAACAGATAGAAGGCGACAAGCTCGCCAATTCCAACAGAGAAAAGAGCGGTGAGCGCCCCGCCTGGGATCGCAATGACCCCCAAGATCACAATGTCGATGGGGGCTAGCCGAGTGCGCTCTGGGATGTGCCGATTAATTGTCCACGTTGCAATGATGAGTGCCAGACCCAGTATTATGGAAAAAGCCTTGTAGGCCAGAAGGACTGTGGGCCCATCAAACGGCACAAAGTGTTGAGTCGCAATCAGAGCCGGGGTCGAGAGCGCAAGGACTATGGCGCAGGTTAGCCAGTAATCGCCCGGACGGGTTGATGCCTCAAGATCAGCTGGAGCGTGTTGATGATAGAGCCTGTCCGTCCATCTCAAGGCTCCAAAGCTCATTCCAAAGGCTTGAATGCCCATCGACACCGCTGTGACCCGCAAGGGATCGAGCGCCATGACGCCGTGATCGCGCAGGCCATTGAAGACTGGTACGAACACCACACCTCCGCCGGTTCCGCTTGCATTCGCGATGATCGCGCCAATGATGCCAACGCCCGGCAGAAACCAAAGCTTTGAAAGCAGGTTTGCATCCGTTTCAACCAATATCCAGGTTGCACCATAGGCGAGCAGCAAGAAAGCTCCGCCAACAACCGCCAGCCGTGAACTGTGCGAGAGCGCGGGCCGCTCGCTATCTAGTCGAGGTTCGGGCGCAACCATCGTTCTGCTGTGGCCAAATCAACTCCGCGCCTTTCAGCATAGCTTTCCAGCTGGTCGCGGCCAACTCGCGCAACCCCGAAATACTGCGATTCCGGATGGCCAAAATAGAACCCGCTGACCGCAGCCGTCGGGAACATGGCGAAGTTCTCCGTCAGCGTGAGGCCGGTGTGCTTTTCTGCATCGAGCAGTTCGAAAAGGATCGGTTTCAATGAATGATCGGGACAGGCTGGATAACCCGGCGCCGGGCGAATACCGCGGTATTTTTCCTTGATCAGCGCTTCATTATCGAGCTGTTCTCCCGGCGCATACCCCCATAGGTCAGTGCGTACATGGCTGTGCAGACGCTCAGCAAAAGCTTCTGCAAAGCGGTCTGCCAGCGCTTTCAGCAAGATATCGGAATAATCGTCCTTATCCTCTAGGAAGCGCTTGGAATGCGGCTCTATGCCGTGAATTCCCACCGCAAATCCGCCGATCCAATCGCCGTCAGGATCGATGAAGTCAGCCAAGCACATATTCGCGCGATCGCGGCTTTTCTTCACTTGTTGGCGCAGGAA
>WTKI01000135.1:0-1596 GCA_011524425.1 Altererythrobacter sp.
GCCTGAACCTGTGTCGGTAAGGCGTTGCGGCACACCAGCTTGAATTCAAGTTTCGCAGTCTGGCCAAGCAGGTCTTTCAATTGATCCGGATCCTGCAGCCCCGGAACTTGCACCACAATCCGCGTATCGCCCTGGCGGATAATGGTCGGCTCGCGTGTGCCCAGAGCGTCGATCCTGCGACGGACCACTTCTGTCGCTGAATCCATCGCATCGGTTACCGCTTGCTCGATCCCGTCTTCTGTCGGGGTCAGCACCATACGCTGGCCATCTTCAACCGTCAGATCCCAATCGCGGGCAAGCCCGTCGCCATTGATCTGCGGCAAGAGAAGCTCCCGCGCACGATCAAGCTGGCTCACATCGTCGAGAATAAAGGAAAGCTGGCCGCCAGCCGTCGACACATCGCCGATGCGGATACGCGGCTCAGCATTGCGCAAGGTAGTGCGCACAGATTCTTCCATATTCTCCAGCCGCTGCTCCGCAACCTGTGCGGGATCGGCTTCCAGCAGAATGTGCGAACCGCCGGCCAAGTCGAGGCCCAGATTGACGGTCGGCTCTGGCAAAGCGTCAGGCCAGTCAATATTGGCTGCGCTAAACAGCGAGGGCAGCGCCGCGGCACAGGCCAGCAGTGTCAGGCCCCAAAGCCAGATCTTCTTCCATGTGGGAAAGTCGAGCATATCCGCGTGTCAGCCTTGTCCGGTTCGTCTCTGGTCTGTCCGAAACCGGATCAGTCGTTCGCCGCCGTTCCGCCGGGCGGGATAATATCGCCAATGGTCGCTTTGACCGCTTTCACGCGAACGCCTTGGGCCAGATCAAGCTCGGCATAGGTGTCATCCACCTTGTGCACTTTGCCGACAAGTCCGCCAGCTGTGACCACTTGATCGCCCTTTTTCAGGCCCGCAACCTTGGCCTGATGCTCTTTCTGGCGCTTCATTTGCGGACGGATGATCAGGAACCAGAAGATCAGGATCATGCCGATGATCGGCAACCAGTTGATCCATGCAGGGGGCGCTTCACCGGCACCTGCAGCAGCGAGAAGTTCGAGCATGATTTATCGACCTATCATTCGTCAGAAATTGTCTATCAAAGGTCGTCCCCATGGCAGCGCTGTTGCTGCTTGGCTCCTTCCCCTTGATGCGTAAGTGGGCGCGGTTAGCAGCATTGCAAGGTGTCCGCAATTCAGCGCGCGCAGGTTGTGACTATTTTGCACGCTTGCATGGGGCAAGTGGCCGCCGTATAGGCCGCGCTCCACTCGTCGGGACGTGGCGCAGTCTGGTAGCGCACTATACTGGGGGTGTAGGGGTCGCTGGTTCGAATCCAGTCGTCCCGACCAGTGGACTTTCATACAAGCAAACTTGCCCGCGCGCTCCGCCGCGCTTACGCCTCGCATCAGAGAGGTAATCCAAATGAGCGACATCCCTTCCAGGTTGCGCATGCGCAGTTGGCTCTTCGCACCGGGCGACAGCGAAAAGAAGATGACTAAGGCAGCCGATAGCGCGGCTGACATCGCGCTGCTCGATCTGGAAGATTCGGTGATGCCGGAGGCGAAGCCGGATGCGCGCGCTGCGGTTGCGGATTTTCTTGCCTCAAGGGACGACA
>WTKI01000135.1:1696-4105 GCA_011524425.1 Altererythrobacter sp.
GCGAAGCCGGATGCGCGCGCTGCGGTTGCGGATTTTCTTGCCTCAAGGGACGACAAACACCGTTTGTGGGTGAGGATCAATCCGCTTTCGTCTGGCGAGACTGAGGCGGATCTCAAGGCAATCATGCCATCGCGCCCTGGCGGGGTATTCCTACCTAAAGCGGAAGGACGCGAAGACATTACCGCGCTCGATGCGATGCTAAGCGAGCATGAGCAAGCCTATGGCATCGAGATAGGCGCCACCAAACTCGCCGCTCTTGTCACAGAAACGCCTCTCGCGATGTTCCGCTGCGGCGATTATGCCGGCGAATATCCCGGCAGCGAGCGCTTGGTAGCAATGAGCTGGGGCGCAGAGGATTTGTCTTCGGCGCTGGGCGCCCGCGTCCAGCATCGGCCGGATGGCAGCTATATGCCAACCTATGAACTCGCGCGCAGTTTCTGCCTGTTAGGAGCGGTTGCGGCAGGCGCTGCGCCGATTGAGACGGTCATGCCGGAATTTCGGGATTTGGACGCTCTGAAGGCTCGAGCAGAAATAGTCCGTGGGCAAGGCTTCACCGGCATGCTCGCTATTCACCCCGCACAAATCGATGTGATCAACGCAGCATTCACTCCCAGCGCAGAAGAAGTGGCGCAGGCGCGCGCCGTCGTCAAAGCCTTTGCTGACAATCCAGGCAAGGGAACGATCGCGATTGATGGCCAGATGTACGATCTGCCGCATCTCAAGCTGGCGCAGCGGTTGCTGGCCGAAGCGGAGAGTTGAACGGCAGCACCAAAATTGCGGAACAGGGAATAGAGCTTTCCTACTTGAACCTTTCTGGATAATTTTAGCGCCATTCAACACCTTTTAGGTGCCCTTAGGTGCCTCTGGGTACCCTTAGACCCTTGCTGGAGCGTGCTATGGCCCTTCTCGAAACTCTCATCGGCCCGATTGCCGAACTTCTCGACAAGCTGATACCTGACAAGGAAGCCCGGGCGAAAGCCAAGCTTGAGCTTATCAAGCTGGAAGGCACACAAGAGATGGAATTGATCGAAGCGCGCTTGAAAGCGATTGTTGCAGAAGCGCAATCAAGCGATCCCTGGACCAGCCGCGCTCGCCCTAGCTTTCTCTATGTGATGTACGTCATGATCCTTTGGGCCTTGCCGATGGGATTGCTGGCAGCATTTAACCCCTCTGCCGCTAAAGAAATTGCCAGCGGTATGAATGCATATCTCAATGGTCTGCCCGAACCCCTCTACGCGCTGTTTGGCACTGGCTATCTTGGCTACACCGCCGCACGGCAATGGGGCAAAGTCAAAGGCGTTGAGAAGTAACGGGCCTTTCCACAATCGGGACGTTGGGCGCACTACGCACTTTATTCGCGTAGCGCATGACGTTATGCGACCAGCCATGATCGAAAATTCGAATGTCATTTACGTCCTCAATGGCCCCAACCTTAATCTGCTGGGCCTGCGCGAACCGGATATCTACGGCACCGATACGCTGGACACGATCGCCGGCCTGCTGAGCGACCGTGCGCGTGGTTACGGGCTAGAGATTGACATGCGCCAGACCAATCATGAAGGAACTCTGATCGATTGGCTGCATGAAGCTATGGCAGGGCGCGTCAAAGCGGTCTTGCTCAACGCAGGTGGCTATACTCATACCTCCATCGCTTTGCTCGATGCAATCCGGTCTATAACCGTTCCGGTTATCGAAGTTCACCTTTCGAACCCAAAAAGCAGAGAACCCTACCGCCAGCACTCCTATATTGGCATGGGGGCGGCGATGACCTTCGAAGGGCACGGAACAATCAGTTACCTGATGGCGCTGGATGCCATAGCAGAGGGCAAACTGGACGAGGTCATGAAAGCCAAGGCCGGCGATTCCGAATTTGGGATAAGCCTGCCAGACATCAAGCCAGCCGAAGTGCCATCCGCGCCTGAAGAGACTCATACCTCAGAGTCAGAAGAAGACGCAGAAGCTGCCACGGAAGGTTCGAATGGGGCAGAGGACAAGAAGAATTCTGCTCCGCTACGCAGAGTGTAATACGCATTTTTAGCAAGCTGCCCCTTGCCAGCCACAATTCGCGCGAATAGTCAGCCTGCGCAAAGGCAGGTTTAAGGGGTATCCATGGCCGATCGAAAGTCTTCCGCTGGTCGCAAAGCCGGCATGAATGTTGATACCAAGCTCGTGCGCGAGCTTGCAGAGCTTCTCGGTGAAACGGGTCTTACGGAAATCGAAGTTGAAGACGGCGATCGCAAGATCAAAGTTTCGCGCGGCGGCGGCGTCGTAGCCGCGGCGGTTCCCGCTGCGGCGCCAGCGCCAGCCGCTGCTCCAGCCCCTACGCCAAGCGCGCCTTCTGCTCCACCAACAGACGATGGCAGCGCTGGTGAAACGCCAGAGGGAGCATTGCTGTCTCCTATGGTAGGA
>WTKI01000189.1:0-1057 GCA_011524425.1 Altererythrobacter sp.
CGCAAGAGCTGATAGCTTTGCGCCCGGTGCGCCCGCGTGATGCCGCACGCATGCTATATGTTCCGGGCGAGGGCGGTTTCGAAGACAAGACCGTGCGCGACTTGCCGCTGCTGCTCAAAGCTGGCGATGTGCTGGTTTTCAACGACACGCGGGTAATTCCGGCACAACTCGAAGGACGAAGGGGTGAGGCCAAAATTGGCGTAACCTTGCACAAGCGCGAGGATTTGCGGCGCTGGCAGGCCTTTATTCGCAACGCAAAGCGCGTGCGCGACGGCGATGAACTGGTATTTGGTGGCGGCGTTACTGCACTGGCAGAAGTGCGCCATGCCGATGGCAGCTTCACCATCTCTTTCGCAGGCGAGGAGCCTGTAGAGGTTCTGCTGGAGCGTGCAGGGACTATGCCTTTGCCGCCTTACATCGCCGGCAAACGCCCTACTGATGCGAAAGATCGCGAAGACTATCAGACCATGTTCGCGCAAAAAGACGGCGCAGTGGCGGCGCCTACCGCCTCGCTTCATTTCACGCAGAGGCTTGTGGATGCGATCGATGCGGCGGGCATTGGACGAGAGACTTTGACCTTGCATGTCGGGGCAGGGACCTTCCTGCCGGTGAAAGCCGACGATACAAAAGACCACCAGATGCATTCGGAATGGGGCCGGATAACGCCTGACGTGGCTGAGCGTTTGAATGCGGCTCGTGCAGCTGGTGGACGTATCATCGCGGTGGGCACGACATCCTTGCGCCTGCTAGAAAGCGCGGCGCGCGCGGATCGCACTATTGCGCCGTTTGAAGGCGATACCGATATCTTCATCACGCCAGGCTATACCTTCCGCGCGGTCGATGGGCTTATGACCAATTTCCATTTGCCTAAATCCACATTGATGATGCTGGTCAGTGCTTTGATTGGACGTGATCGGATGATGGAAGCTTACGCTCACGCCATTGCGAAGGAGTATCGCTTTTATTCCTATGGTGACTCCTCGCTACTGCTGCCGTAACCGGCTTGTGCAATGAAAACCCGCTTCTCTTTCTCGATTGACGCAACGGACGGCAAAGC
>WTKI01000189.1:1157-2244 GCA_011524425.1 Altererythrobacter sp.
CTTCGCAAGCTCACCGAAAGCGGGGTTGAGTTTCGCAGCCATATCGACGGTTCCAAGCATATGCTGACGCCGGAACGCTCGATGGAAATCCAGCGCTTGCTCGGATCCGACATAGTCATGGCGTTTGACGAATGCCCGCGTGCTGATCAACCGCGCGACGAGATCGCTCATAGCATGGAACTTTCCATGCGCTGGGCGAAGCGCAGCCGGATCGAATTTGACCGTGGCGGCACACATGCCGAGAGCGCGGCGCTGTTCGGTATCCAGCAAGGCGCGCTAATCGAAGATTTGCGCAAGGAGAGCGCGGACAAGCTCATCGACATTGGCTTTGATGGTTACGCGGTGGGCGGTCTTGCTGTGGGTGAAGGGCAGGAAGCGATGTTCGCAACGCTAGACTTTGCGCCTGATCAATTGCCGCAGGACAAGCCGCGTTATCTGATGGGGGTTGGCAAACCAGACGATTTGGTCGGCGCGGTCGAACGCGGGATCGATATGTTCGATTGCGTGCTTCCCACGCGCTCTGGCCGCAATGGTCAGGCGTTTACCTGGAACGGCCCGTTAAATCTTCGCAATGCGCGGCACGCTGAAGATACGGGTCCTCTCGATGAAAGCTGCGCATGTCCGACATGCCAGTCTTATTCGCGCGCCTATCTCCATCACTTGCAGAAATCAGGCGAGATCCTCGGCGCCATGTTGGTGACTGAGCATAATCTTACTTTTTATCAGCAATTGATGGCTAAAATGCGCAGTGCGATTGCTGCGGGTGTGTTCAAGCAATTTGCGCAAGAATTTCGGCGTGATTATTTACGTTAATCTGTCACCATTCACAATTAGATAGCTGTTTACTTTAAGCAAATCGCTTGGCACTATTTGCAAGTGATTGGCGATAAGTACCGTGCCAGAGAGGGGCTCCGATGTTCAGGTTTACAGTATCTTTTGCTTGCATGATCGCGCTTTTGTTCGGCCTTAGCACTGGTCTTGCTGCGCAATCGGCCAATCCAGAGGCTGAAATTTTCGGCAAGCGGCAGTCAATCTGGAGCGCGCGACTGTCACCTTCCGGTGACCAAATGGTCTTCATCTCACCTAC
>WTKI01000189.1:2344-4096 GCA_011524425.1 Altererythrobacter sp.
GTCACTCGCACATTTGTAAAAGAACAGGCGACCGGCACTCAGATTTACAACCGGCGTGAAGGCCTGGCTGTGGAGCGGGTCAATGTGATGACCATGAAGCGCCGCGGTGTAGAACGCCCGCTATCGACTGCACGTTTTTATCGTGCTGACGAGAACGGTGTTGTCCGGCTTATGGCAACACGGGCCCAGCGAGATGGTTTGTGGATCGATTCCGTGTCCTTCTCCTATCGCAAGCCGGGAGAAAAAGACTGGACTTTGTTCAGGAACATTGGCGATCTTAGCCCCGCGATAGTGAACAGTGCTGAGAACATCGCCTATGCCTTTGGCTCCAAGGACGGTTTCGACGCGATCTACACCATTGCTCTTGATGGCAGCGAAAAGATCGAGCTGCTTGTCGCGCGCGAAAATGCTGACGTCGATTCACTCCTGTGGATTGGAAAACATCGCCGCGTTATTGGGGCGAGTTACGCCACGGAACGCCGGCAGGTGGATTTCTTCGACAAGGAATTGGAAGGTCTGGGCAAAGCACTGCGCCGAGCATTGCCGGGCCAACCCTTGGTGGACATCGTCGATTCCAATGAAGATGAAAGCAAACTGCTCCTGATTGCTTCAAGCGATACTTATCCCGGTATGGTCTATCGCTTCGACAAAGCGACCAAGCGCCTTGAACAGATCATGGCGCTGCGTGAAAATCTTGACGGGATGGTAATGGGCGAGATGAAGCCGGTTACGTTTAGCGCTAAGGACGGGACTCAGATACCCGGTTACCTCACCTTGCCGCCAGGTTCGGATGGGGTGAACATGCCGGCCATAGTTATGCCGCATGGGGGCCCCGGATCGCGCGATGAGTGGGGTTTTGACTGGCTCGCACAATATTTTGCGCAGCGCGGTTTTGCTGTGCTTCAACCTAACTTTCGCGGGTCAACCGGATATGGCGATGCGTGGTATTTGAAGAACGGCTTCCAGTCATGGGAGACATCGATCGGTGATGTCACCGATGCCGGGCGCTGGCTGATAAGCGAAGGGATTGCTGCGCCAGACAAGCTTGCGATCGTGGGCTGGTCTTACGGTGGCTATGCCGCCCTTCAATCGCATGTCCTTGCCCCTGATCTGTTCAAAGCGACGGTTGCGATCGCACCTGTCACCGATCTTGATCTGCTAAAAACCAATGCCAGCCGGTACACCAATTCGAGGCTGGTGAAGGACTTCGTAGGCACAGGCGGCCATGTGGTTGCTGGTTCTCCTTTGCGTAATGTCAATGCGATCAATTCTCCGGTGATGCTGTTCCATGGCGACATGGACGAAAACGTCGATGTTGATCACAGTCGCAAAATGGCGGACGCATTGCGTGAAGCTGGCAAAAGCGTGGAATACACTGAATATCCAGGTCTGGAGCACGATATCGGTCACAACGAGAAGCGCAGTGCCATGCTGAATGACGCAGATCGTTTCCTTCGGTCTAGTTTGGGTATGTGAGGCAAAGGGCGTCCGTTGATGCGGATTCCTTGCGCTTAAACACTCGACAAACGGGTGTTGAGAAGCCAAGGGGCTGGCTATGGCAAACAGCTCACTCAAATCGCCTGACGAATGCACCAATATGGCTGAAGTGCGCGAAGGTGTGGATGCGACTGACCGCGCATTGATGGAGCTACTGGAGACGCGCTTTGGCTATATGCGTGCGGCTGCGCGTATCAAGCCTACCCGCGACACAGTGCGTGACGAAGCCCGCAAATCTCAAGTGATTGAAGCCGC
>WTKI01000306.1 GCA_011524425.1 Altererythrobacter sp.
CCATCAGTGTCAGTTTAGCGCCAGTGTGAAGCGACAGAAGAACCGCCATTAGTCCCATGTCGTGATACAGAGGCGCCCATGACACCATGTGGTCAGTTGCATCCATGCCGGTGCGTTTGGCCAAAGCCGTCAGGTTGGCACTAAGCTGATGGAAATGAACCATGGCCCCTTTGGCAGCGCCGCCAGTACTGCCCGAGGTGAACTGAATGAAAGCAAGTGATTTTGGATCGGTGTCCGTCAAGTTCACCGGATCTCGCGCGACAAAATCATCGATGCCAGGCAAGGACACCGACGGAACGCCCGGGTGAGCTTCTTCTGGCAACACATCTTGACCCTGAAGAATCAATTTCGGTGAAAGGACTGAGAATACGTTGGCGATACGGTCCTGCGAGCGTTCCGTTTTTGTGTTGCCCGCAAAAGCAGGTAAAACACAAAACGCGGCGCCGACCTGCCAGCACCCGAGGATCGCGGCGATCTTGTCTGCACCGTCGCTTAGCCAGAGAGCAACTATATCGCCCGGACCAATTTTACTCTCACGCAATCGGGCTGCTATCGCGCCGGCATAGGCGGATACTCTTGCTGTCGCTATCGACTCTCCTGCGGTGCGGTGTTTGCCGACAAAAGTGAAGTGTTCAGGCCAAACGATCTGCACGGCGGTCCGTTCTCTCCAGGTTCATTCGTTGCTCTGAGCCTCGTAGTCGAGCGCTTCTTAACAGCGGCGTTCAACAGTTGCCAACGTGACTTGATCACATCTTTTGCAGGGAATTGCCGACCCCATTCAGTGAGTTCAATTCTCGGTGAAGTTCGGGCAGGACGGTCATGCGCGCAGGCAAAAAAGAGGCCGCGCCAACCAACCTCGGCGCGGCCTACTAAAACATTTCAAACCGAATGCTCGCAAACCAAGAGCTTTTAATTCGGCTCGCTCAACTCGTTACTCGCTCACGAAAAAGGAAAACTACTCTTCAATGGTGAACAAGTGTTAGCATATCTGCTGGAACATTAGTATACCTTATTCTTTTCGCGCGATAAATTGTTGTCGAGCTGCAACCCCCTCAATCAAGATACACCATTGAACTCAAAGGAATTATCGGAACTCCCGTGTTTCTAACTTTCTGGAGACAAACTGGTTCCAATTTGGCAACAACGGTTTTTCGACGCTTTTTCGATTTCACTTGAAGCTCACAGCTCCTGAGTAGATATACGATCGACAGTAGGACCAGCGACCCAAACACACAGATGTATTACAGTGATTTCCTTGCTGGTTTTGCGCTTTCGCTAGGCCTGATCATCGCAATCGGCGCACAGAATGTTTTCGTTATTCAGTGCGGCGTGCGACGCACCTTCGTTTTGCCTGTGGTCTTGTTCTGCGTGATTTCAGATGCAGTGTTGATCGCTTTCGGCGTTTACGGTTTTGCGCGTTATGTCGGCGACGTCGAATGGGTGCAGCCTGTTATGACAATCGCAGGCGCGGGTTTTCTAATTGTCTACGGCGCGATCAACCTGTTTCGCGCGCTCTTGTCCAATTCCAAGTCGGTCGACGCTCCGGCTGGCTCGACCACTTTGAAGGGGACTTTGGCGATTTGCTTCGCTCTGACCTGGCTCAACCCGCACGTCTATCTCGACACGGTGGTCCTGATCGGTGTCGTCTCGACCAAATACGCAAATGATCTGGCTTTCGTTCTTGGAGGCGCGAGCGCAAGTTTGGTCTTCTTTTTTGCGTTGGGCTTCGGAGCGCGCGCGCTGTCACCTCTTCTTTCCAATGCGAAGGCGCTTCGCGCGATCGATATCGGCTCGGCACTGATCCTTTGGTTCGTCGCTTATAAAATACTCGCCGGTTAAAGCAAAATTTGCTTACCGCGCAGCGACGCCTTCCTCCTGCCCCGGCGCGACGTTCCCCTTCGACACGGCGTTGTCGGCGACCCGGTAGACGGCATCGCCCAACAGCGACGAATGCACGTTCGGCAAATGCCGTGCCGGGACGTTCGGAAAGAGATGATGCACGAGATGGTATTGGTCGTTTCTGGGAAACAAGAGCCAAGCGAGCCACTTCGGCGCCAGCACGTTTCTCGAAGCAAACAGATCATCTTCGGAGGGAAATAACCCTGCGTGGTCCAGACAATCCGCCCAGTAATTGAGTGCAGTAAACACGACAACATAGGGAAAAATGACGAACAGGATCGTCGTCAAAGGTGCGGTTATCGTGGCAACGAGAACCAGACCGATGAGCAAGAGCTTAAAGATTTGCACTAGGCGGCCGTCGGTCAACGACAAGTCAACGCTGAGGTAAAAAGGCAGATGACGCAGTACCAAAGGCGTTACTAGGTGCCGCAAGACGACGGCAGGCGTTAGCGGATCGTGGAGCCCCAGGCGCTCGATGCCCTGCAGATCCAGATCATGTTCGTAGTCACCTACATGTTTGTGGTGGCTGAGATGTTCACGGCGGTATGTGAGGAATGACCCCAGCGTCAGGCTTGCGCAGAACTTGCCAATCCGCGCATTATCCTCGCGGTCCTGAACCAGTGACGCATGCGAACATTCGTGCACAATATTGTTCAGACCGCGCAAACGGCTGCCAATAAAGAGCATGGCCAAAGGAATGGCCACGGCTTCCAACGTGCCAGGTGTTCCCGACAGCAGCCAAGCGCCAAATGCTATGGCGCCGACAATCTGCACGACATATGCTGCGACCAGACCCCACCCAATCAGCGAACTGTATCGAGAAAATTGGACGAACGAACGTGCGTAGCGTTCTCTTAAGACTTGCGCTGTCACAATGCCCCCACATTGCTTGTTGCCACCAAAAATGGCCAAAACTTCATCGCAGACAATGCACAAGTTGGATTGGCGCTGCAAGAAGCTATTCTAATGGCAGATTAGCAACATTCGGCTCGCTGCATCACTTTCTCTGATTCGAAGTCTTTGAGATGCCTACTTTGGCCAGATAACTGAGTCAGGGCTGAAACAATTGAAGACAAAGAATTCCGATGACATTTGACTATGATGCGTTGAACGTTCTTGCGGCAGTTGTAAGAAGCGGGAGCTTCGAAGCGGCTGCTAAGTCGATGAATGTGACACAATCGGCAGTCAGCCAACGCATCAAACAACTGGAGGAACGGTTCGGAGCGATACTGGTTCTTCGAGGGCGCCCTTGCGTTGCCACCGATGAGGCACTCGCTTTGGTGCGGCACGTCGAAGAGGTCGGGTTGATGGAGTTTGAACTGCGCCGCCAGCTCGGGCTCGATGGTGGGCCGCAAAGCGCATCCGCCAATGTCCGGATATCGGTCAACACCGACAGCCTTGCTACCTGGTTTCCGGTTGTTGTGGATCGCGCTTCGAAAGAACTAAACCTGCGGCTTGAGCTGATCCCCGAGGATCAGGAATTCACCGAGGAACGACTGCGATCTGGGGATGCTCTTGCGATCGTGACTTCGAAAAATACCACGATCGCCGGATGCCAAATCGTCAGCCTTGGGAGCATGGAGTACATGGCTGTTGCATCACCGCAATTTGTCGAAACGCACTTTCCAGGTGAGGTCACGCTTGAAAGCGTTGCGGCGGCACCTTCTATCCGTTTCGATCAAAAGGACACGTTGCCCGCTCAGTGGTTGGAAGTCGCTTTTGGACGCGCCGAAAAATTGTCGCCCCACCAAATGCCGTCTTATGAAGGGCACTTGCAGTGTTGTTTGCAGTCGATTGGTTGGGCGATGATGCCTGCACTTACGGTTGGTCAATTTGTTGAGCGCGGAGATCTTGTCGAAGTCCGTCCGGGAACCAGCCTCTCTCTTCCTTTGTATTGGCAATGTCGCTCAAATGCCGTCGGCGCCTTGGCCAGACTCAATGAAACGGTCGTGGAAGTGGCATCAAAGAGCCTGACCTCAGATTGAGCGGCAAGCGAAGCCGCGAATCGCTTGGCTCCGTACTTTCAGATGAAGTCGCGCGAGGACGTGACTTTTTCTTATTACTTTTCCTGTGGATGACCTTGTGTGCAAAATCGGGACGAACATCGTTCTCGGCCTTACGCCATCAGACGAGGCAAACGCCGAAAAGACTTACCCATCGATCAACAACCGGTCTTGCTACTCTGCGAAACCTATT
>WTKI01000235.1 GCA_011524425.1 Altererythrobacter sp.
TCACTCCCCCAGATAGCGCGCCTGCAAATGCGCTTTGAACGCACCGGCGGAGAGTGGTCCGCCTGTCGCGGCGGTCAGTATCTCGTCAGACGTTGCCGCAAAGCTCGCTTGTGAATGCACATGCTTGCGCGTCCAGCCGAGCAGCGGCGCAAAATCCCCTCTCGCAAGGCCGGGGAGGATATCGGCATCTTGTTCTGTCGCGGCCTTAAACAGCTGCGCGGCAGCCACAGCGCCAAAAGTATAGCTCGGGAAATGGCCGAACAGCCCCATCGACCAATGGATGTCCTGCAGGCAGCCCTGCGTATCATTAGGCGGGGTGATCCCCAGCATCTCTTGCATGAGTTCATTCCATGCTGACGGAATACCGGCAATCTCCAGCGAGCCATCCATAATCGCGCGCTCCAGCCGGTAGCGCAGGATGACGTGCAGAGGGTAGGTCACTTCATCAGCTTCGACACGGATCAGGCTCGGCCCGACCTTGCGGTAAAGCCGCCCGATATTGGCATCGCTCCACGCGCCTGCATCGCTGTCAGCGCCGAAGGCCTCACGAATGGCCTGGCTGAGCACCGGCAGGAAAGCGGCATTGCGGCCTGCCTGCATTTCGAACAGCAAGGACTGGCTTTCATGGAGGCCCATGCCGCGCGCGCTGCCAACCGGCAGGAATGACCAGTTGCGCGGCAGACCCGCCTCATACATGGCATGGCCTGTCTCATGCATCGTCGCCATAATGCCGGAAATTGGATCGTCTGGGAAAAAGCGCGTTGTGATCCGCACATCGCCCGGCACACCGTTGGCAAAGGGGTGCGCGGTCAAATCAATCCGCCCTTCTTCGAAATCATATCCGATCATACCTGCAAGCTTCTCGCTCAGCGCCATTTGCACATCGTTGGAAAATGGCCCCGGCAAGGGCTCAGGCGCAGGTCCCGCTGCCTGCTTCGCCATGATCTGCTCCATCAGCGGCGGCAGAAACGCGGCGAGATCCGCAAACAGATTATCGATGAGAGCGGTTGTCATGCCTGGCTCATGCACATCCATCATCGCATCATAAGGCGACATGCCCAGCGCATCGCCTTTGATCGCTGCGGCCTTCAATTGCAGGCCAAGCAGCCCTTCAAGTGGTTCTGCAAATGCTGCAAAATCATTATCCGCGCGCGCTTTCTCCCACGCCTTCTGCGCGAGCGCCACACGCTCGGAAAGTTCAGTGGCAAGCTCTGTCGGGATCGCAGTTTCATGCCGCCAGCGCCGCCGCATCTCGCGCAGATTAGCCGCTTCCCACGGACCAAGATTACCCGCTTCCTCGTTTTCTGCCCGGTCAAGAAGCTCGCCAAGCGCGGGATCAGCCATCGTTTCAGAGACTATGCTAGTTAGCGCTGCCATGACTTTCCCGCGCGAAGCCGCGCCGCCTGCGGGCATTTTCGTGCGGCCGTCCCAGAACAGTGTGCTGCTGGCTGCACCCAGATGGCCGACGCGCTCAAAGGTTTGAGTTAGCTGGCCATAGGCGGAATTCAACTGGTTCATCAGGGCGGTATCCTCTTTCAAGCGGCGACATGACATGCGCTACACCAAGCTAGCTTGCCGAGAGAGGATTGCAATGAAACGAAGGTAAGCGAATGTCGGTTAGCTGGCCGAATCACAGCGATGAACAAGCGGACTTTACCAGAGAATTGAGCGACCGAGAGCTTAGGCAGGTAGCGTCCCTCAAATCCAATTGGCTGCGCGAAACTGCTTGCGGAAGCTCCTGCTGACGGGCACTTCCACATCGTTCTTGAGGATCAGCGTCAACCCGTCATTGCTCCGGCTTGCCGTTTGCACTGCATTGCGCGCCACCCACCAGGAACGGTGCACTTGCATGCCCTCTAATGTAGCGAGCTCGTTCATCGCGTCGCGCAATCTGATCAAGACCATCTCTTCGCCAAGATCGGTATAGACGAGGACATAGTGCCCTTCAGATTTGAGTGCGTGGATTTCAGCCTGTTGCAAGCCAGGGCTTAGACGCTGAGCCAGCAGCGGTAGGCCAGAAGCTTGCGCAGCGGTTTTGTTACCGGTGCTGGCCAGTTCGCTGACTGACCATACAAAGCCGATTATCATCCGCAGCGATACGAAGCCGGCACTGATCACCAGGCAGTTCAAGGCATATGTCGGGATTGTCGACAGCGGAGCCTGCCAGCCCGCCGAATTGACCGAATACACTACCGGCAGCATCATCAACGCTAAGCTGATTGTTGCGCCAAGCCACCAGGCAAATTTACCCCGCTGCGGGAGACCGGCACGATCAAGTCCCGCCTCAATCAACAGCCCGAATAGAGCGCCGATCAGGCTTAGCCCAATCCACAAGCCAACTCTTAAGGCCAGCGCATACTCGTAGCTGCCTGTCGCTCCGGTGAAGCCGAGCAATAGCCCCGCCGCGCCAGCCACAATCAGCCACGAAAGCAATGGACGCGACAAATAGCCGGTCATTCGTGCGTCGTGAGCTGCATCGCGCTGCAGTTCGTGAGAATCTTCAGTCATTTCATTCATTTCACATTGAGGAACCGACTGCGCTGCAAAATCTACTTGTCATCCAAGCTTTAATCAAAGGAAGTGACGAATGACAAATCTGATCAAGAAGGCCGTATTGGCAGCCGCACTTTTGTCGAGCACAACGCCAGCTTTAGCGCAGAACGTTGAACCATCCGAGCGGACCGTTATCGAGCCCATTCTCCAGCGGTTCGTGGCAGATTATGAACACGATCCAATGGCGAGTGACATTACCTTCGGTATTGAAGTGGCCGACATGCGCTGGACCATTGTCTCGGCTTCCACGGATGGGCAGAGGGACGTTACGATCACTGACGGCTTTAACGACCGCGAGCTGTTCTACTTCAAGCTCGACCGCGAAACGCTCAACTTGCTGGACCAAGGCGTCTGGAACGGGCTGACTGCGATGGGTGCGGCGACTTCGGCTGACAAGACGCCGCTTGATATCCTCTATACTGATGGGTTCGAGAAGGCGGCCGATCACGATGCCACTACCCGCCGCTTGATTTTCCACTTCTGGACCCGCGGCCTGCCCGAGAAAGTTCAATTCTCGCAAAGAAACAGCCGGGTTGTGCATGGCGCTCCGGCAACAGCGCTCTATTACGATGAAGACTTTCGCAGCGCAGTCTATTTCATCCCGGCGGGGCTAGGGCGCGAACAGGCCCCAACAATCGCTGTTCCGTTCCCGCGCATGATCTTAATCACTGCAGGCTCTGCAGCGGGCGAGATCGACGGCTCAGCCTTCACTGCCAAAGCGGGCGACATGTTGTTCGCTCCAGCAAATCTGCCTGTCACATTCTGGAATGCGTCATCGGCTGAAACATTGTCTTTTGTATGGTTGATGTGGGGCAAAGGCGCTTAGTGCAAGGGTACGCCTTCAAACTTGCGCTAGCCATCTCCAGAGTGCGGCCTTGCACCTATCGGCTCGCATTGCTGTTCATTGAACTGGAATGTCCGCTTTGCCCCAATCGCGGACATTTCCTACTCCTCAATGCGGGGCTAAAAGCACCGCCATCCATTCATTTTGAAGGCCAGTCGATGCAACCCGCCAAACTGTGCGCTAACATACTGTTTTATCTGACGAACAGTCACTCTCATGCACCGGACCGATTTTCTCCTTTGAACTGTGTGTCATGTGTCCCATTTCGCGGTTTTGAAAGCCGGCCTAGTCAGGCAGAATGAAGGAAAGCATTTTCCTACTTTTGAAAATTGTGCCTAATCCTTGCGCCTCTGAACTTCCCCAATTGAGAGGCTTTGTCATGAACGCTCCCTGCCCCGCCCCCGATCCTTCTCATCGCAAGCCCATCTTTGACAGCTTGCGCAAATTGCTGGGTCGCGGTTTCCGCCAGTCCGAAGTCGACATACTCGATACCGCTTTGAACCGCATAACCGGTAGTCGCTGCCCGAAATCTGTGAGCGACAAAGGTGTCGCGCTGATCAAGCGGTTCGAAGGCTGCGCGCGGCTGCGCACCGATGGTCTGGTCGAGGCCTATCCCGATCCCGGCACAGGCGGAGCGCCTTACACCATCGGCTGGGGCGCAACCGGCCCTGATATCGATGCGCACACA
>WTKI01000083.1:0-1225 GCA_011524425.1 Altererythrobacter sp.
CCAAGATGGCCTGCGACTGCAGAAAGAGCATTTTCAGACTCGCTGCGAGACACTTTCGGATTGGTTGTCAGATGGGCAAGCTCAGCCGAATCGGCGAGCGCACCCTTTAGGGTTTCTAAGTCAGATTCGACTGCGGTCACTGTCCCTTGCTCGGAAGCAAGATCGAACAGTGCTGAGGCGTAACGCCCTGACAGGCTAGCCTGAATGCCGGCGGAAATTTCCACGCGTTGTAAGTCCTCTAGGATCGAAGAGAATAACGATGCATCGCTTAAGCCGTTACGGGCAAGAAGACTCACCCTGACTAAGCTGGCGCGCGCCTAGCATCGGCCCTTTGATATGGCAAGCCGAGTCCGTGGCGTTTTGTGGGAGAGGTGTTTCACTTCGTGCATCCTTGCGCTAAGCCCTCCTGATAAAGGTCTCCATAACGACTGATAAAGATAAACAGGGAGAGAGTTGTGCGACAAACACCAATGGCACCCAAATGTGGGGTCGAAATTTCCGGCGTTGCTTTAAGATCATGCAGCGATGCAGAACTGGCAGCAATTAAGCAAGCCATCTACGAGCACGGTGTTGCGGTATTTCGCGACCAGGAATTTTCACCGGATGATCACTTGGCCTTTGCCAAGCGCTGGGGCGGAATTGACGTAAACAATTATTTCCCTCTCACAGAAGCGCATCCTCAGATTGCTGTTGTCAAGAAAGAGGCTGACCAGGCCACCAATATCGGAGGGGCTTGGCATACCGACCATTCCTATGACCAGATACCCGCAATGGGTTCCATTCTGGTAGCGCGCGAATTACCGCCCAGCGGCGGGGATACGCAATGGGCTCATATGGGAGAAGCCTATGATGCTCTTTCCGAAGACCTCAAGGCCGAGATCGAAGGTTTGGAAGCGTTTCACACCGCTGACCATGTTTATGAAGAAGGCGGCCTTTATGCTCAGACCGATATGGGCAAGCATTTGCGCGGGCAGGACTTAAAGACCGGCGCTGTGCATCCGGTTGTCATCCGCCACCCGCAAACAGGCCGCAAGCTGCTTTATGTAAATGGCGGCTTCACCATCAACTTTGTCGGCCAGACCAGAGAGCAAAGCATGCCTCTGCTGCAAAAGCTGCTCGATGCGGCTTTGGCTGCGGGCAATACATGCCGCTTGCAGTGGAAGCCTGGGACAGTCGCGATCTGGGATAACCGCACGACCTGGCACAATGCGATGAACGATTATCA
>WTKI01000083.1:1325-4077 GCA_011524425.1 Altererythrobacter sp.
CGCGGAGCGCAGCTATAGACTAGCCGTTCATTCGGGCGATTTGGCAGCATCGCTTTAATGGCTTGCTGCTGGTCGCCAACCACGCGCGCTGCATCAGTGACGCCGCACATCGGCGGCTGATAATTTTCGCGTGCTTCGCGTACGCTGTTGAGCGCATCGCGGCTTAACAGATATCGGTCCGTGCGGAAGGTTTGCGTTTCCGGATCAAAGCGATTGATCGCAACGGCATTTTGATCTTCTGGAACCAGCACTCGGCTCCATTCACCGTTCAGCTGACCATATTGCGTGCGACCGTTAACGCAGCCATTGGCTGCCCATTCGAATTCAACGTCATCTGTGCGCGCGCCGGTAACGCGGCTCCGCTCAGGTACTAAAGTACAAAGCAAGGTGCCATCCCCTGCTTGAGCAGGTGTAGCGCCAGGATCATCGGGATTGGCCTGATTGAGTTTGATCGCCACCAACTCGTCAATCCGGTCAATGCCCGGCCGCATCAACCAGGCAAAGATCGTTCCGGCTAAGGTCAAAGCAGCGATCGCAAAGGCGATCCGCATAGGCGCCTGCCGGTCACCTGCTTCGCGATATCGCAAGCCGATAAAGGCTGCTCCGATCGCGCTCAGCAATAACAGCATGGCAATAGCCATCAGGTTTTCGCGCGCACCCATGACTTCCAATTGCGCTTCGAGCTGCGCTCTGGCGCGCGCTTCGCGAAGTTCGGCCTCGCGCTCAGCCATTCTTTCGCGCGCTTCGGCTCGTTGTTGCTCCAAACGATATCGTTCCGCGAGATCGACTTCTGCAAGGCTGCGGCATGCCGATCCGCTGGCATTCACTTCAATCCCGTTCTCTCTCAGGAAGGGAAGCAGTTCGCGCAAGGACACCGCGAAATAAAACTCTGCATCGGAACCATCTGAATCCGCGCCAAAGGAATTCACTCCGAGAACTCTGCCGCACGGGTCAAGCAAAGGCCCGCCTGAATTGCCGCGAGCAATCGGTGCTGTGTGCAAAATCGTATCAAATTGCCGGCTCGGCCTGGCACCGGACAAAAAGCCCCTGCTTTTCACAGCCGGTTGCGAGCGAAAGATGTCTCCAATGTCCAGGCCTTGCGCGCGGTCCACATTCATTGGATATCCAACGGCTGATACTTCACCCAAATCGTTTGAGACACCAGCAGCGATCGTCAAAGCGGGCAAACGCAAAGTCTCTTCTGCGATTTCTATTAGAGCGAGGTCATTGCGCGGACTGACAGCAGCAGGTCTGCCATAGGCTGCCTCTGAGCCATCCGACGGAACGATGCCAATACGCAAGGTGTCGTCCTGTAATGCTTCACGAATGACATGCGCATTCGTGACGATACTCGTCGGCGTCACTGCAAACCCGCTGCCATGACTTACCGGATAGACTTCTTCGCCATCACTTCCGATGATCACAACACGGACCACTCCGCGCGCGGCTGCGTCAATGTCAGCGGGGTCTGCCTTGGCAGAATGCGGCGCGATCACAGCAAGGATCGTTAAAAGTAAGGTAAAAATGCCTCGCATGATGGGTGCGTCATACAAGCGGCTTTGGTTTGACCGCAAGCTTCGGGATGCGTCTGTGCTCAGACTTGGTTAGAAAAGGCAGCATGAACGATTCATCCGCTATTGATGAGACTATCGCGTGGGCTGCCGTCTGCCGGCGCGACCGAAGCTTTGACGGGCGCTTTGTGACAGGTGTGCTGTCAACGGGGATTTACTGCAGACCAAGCTGCGCCGCGCGCCATCCCGCACGCAAGAACGTGCGCTTTTTTGCGACCAGCGAAGATGCGAAGGCAGCCGGCTTGCGCGCTTGCAAACGATGTTTGCCGGATGACGTGGGACGCGATGAAGCGGCAGTGCTTGCCGCAATAGCTGAAATTCGCGATCGCGGGACGCAGGGCAATCTGGCAGAATTGGCTGAGATTACAGGGTATTCACCAACACACTTCCAGCGCATCTTCAAGCGAGCGACAGGACTTTCGCCTGCCGCCTATGCGCGTGCCTTGCGCGAGCAAAAGGCGAGAGAAGCGCTATCGCGCTCAGCACAAGTGACCGATGCATTCTATGACGCAGGTTTTGAAGCGCCGAGCCGTTTTTACGAAGCCATGAAAGGGAAACTGGGTATGCAAGCAAGCGATTGGAGCAAAGGCGGTGCTGGCATCACTATCCATTGGCAGCTAATCAATACCTCGCTTGGTTCTATGCTGGTCGCAGCCACGCAAAAGGGTGTGTGTTGCCTGTCGTTCAATGAAGGCGAAGCTGAATTGCGCGCGCGCTTCCCCAAGGCTGCGCTGTGCGAGGCTGGTCATGCTTTCACTGAACTTTTCGAAGCGGTGGTGAAAATTGTGGAGCAGCCGCAACTGGACAGCAAGCATATCCCCCTGGATGTCAAAGGCACAGCGTTTCAGCAGCGCGTTTGGGCGCAGTTGCGGCAGATCCCGGCCGGAGAAACGCGGAGTTATGGCGAGCTAGCAGCAGCGCTAGGCCAACCAAGCGCGAGCCGCGCAGTGGGCGGGGCAAACGGGGCGAACAATATTGCCGTGCTTATCCCGTGCCACCGCGTCATTCAGGCCGACGGAACGCTGGGCGGCTATGCATACGGCGCGCAGATCAAAGAAGAATTGCTTAAGCGCGAAGCTAAAGAATGAGCTCTATTTATAGCCCTGCAAAAAGCCAAGGGCGCTCCAAGCCGAAACCCGAAGCGCCCTTGGCATGAGATTATTTCTCTGGATCAAAGTTGG
>WTKI01000355.1 GCA_011524425.1 Altererythrobacter sp.
GCGTGGAAAGCACTTTGCTGGACAAGCGCCGCAGCGCTTCAAGGCCGGAAATGGGGATCATGAAAGGCCATGTGCAGGTCTTCAACCAGAACGATGAGATCGTGATGGAGATGTGGAACACCGGGCTGATCGCAGTGCGCGATCCGGATGCGCCGATGGAGGATTGAAGGTTAGTCTTCTTGACTACTCGTCAAATGACGCGATGTATGTGAACCACATAAAGAAGAAGATCAAACCGAAACCCAATCCTAAGACGATGCCGGGCAACGCAGAATTTGCATCCAAGCGGGCCTCCAGCACTAACGATAATGACGTGGCAATTGCCAATACAGCACCGGCTGAAATGTCCTGGAACAGAGGTTTAGATCGCAAGAACACCAGGATGACGGTGAGAAAAAGAGTTGCGCCCGCGACTACGCCAAGGTGTTGCTTCACGAAGTTTTCGTCCGGCAATTGCAAGCTGTTAAAAAAGAATCCTGAGCCAACCACAACGCCAACGGACATAATTATCCTCCGCCAACGTCTTTCAAAAACCTTAGACTCCTCCATTCAAAATCTGTCCTCAATGCCGTCCAAACAGCTTTTCGACGTCTTCCATGCTCAGCTTCACCCAGGTCGGGCGGCCATGATTGCACTGGCCAGAGCGCGGGGTCGCTTCCATTTCGCGCAGCAGCGCGTTCATTTCTGCAACGCTAAGCACCCGCCCTGCCCTGACTGAACCATGGCATGCCATAGTCGCCAGCACATGCTCGATCTTCTCTTCGAGCAAAAGCGCTTGGCCGTGCTTTGCAATATCGTCGGCAAGATCAGTCAGCAGCGCTTGCGGATCGCCCTTGCGCAAAGCATGCGGCATAGCGCGCACCAGCATGGCCGATGGACCGAAGCGTTCAATCACAAGGCCAAATTTGGCGAAACCGTCTGCGGCTTCCTCAAGCCGGTCGCAATCAACCTCGTCCATCTCGACCACATCTGGCACCAAGAGAGCCTGGCTTCGCGCCGCTGCTTCCCCTGCCCCGGCAGCGCGCAGTCGTTCCAAAACCAATCGCTCATGCGCTGCGTGTTGGTCGACCAGCACTAACCCGTCCGCGCTTTCTGCGACAATATAAGTGTTCGCAACCTGGCCTCTAGCGACACCTAATGGGTACTGAGCCGCATCTTCAGGCAAAGGCGCTGCTTCTTCTGCGCGGCCCATCGGCATGGCTTGAGGTGCAGCCATGACATCGCCATCTGCCTGAGGCGCCTGCCACGCTTGCGGCGTTTCGCTTACCCGCGACTGCGGCGCGGACCAGTCGCGCGAGAAAATTGACGCGAGCGCAGGCTCCTGCTGCCACCGCTCCATCGCGCCGCGATCCGGGCCTTGCGCGCTGCGCCGGTCGCCAGTGCTCAGAGCTTGCCTGAGGCCAGAGACGATAAACCCGCGAACCCCGTTTGCATCACGAAAGCGAACTTCGGTTTTCGCGGGATGGACATTCACATCGACATCTTCGCTCGGCAGTTCGAGGAACAGCGCAAGCACTGCATGACGATCACGCGCGAGCATATCGGAATAGGCTCCGCGTACTGCACCTACCAGCAACCGGTCTTTCACCGGGCGGCCATTGACGAACAGATATTGATGGTCTGCCACGCCGCGATTGTAAGTCGGCAAGCCTGCTATTCCGGTGAGCCGCATCACGCCTGAAGGTGATGGCCGCTCCAGCTCGATGGCGACGCCGTTATCTTTAAGCTCGCGCGCAACGATCCCTGCGACCCGATCTGCCAGAGCCTCGTCCGCTTGGGTGGCAATGACCCGCCGCTCCCCATGCTGAAGCGAGAACGCGATATCGGGCCGCGCCATTGCAAGCCGCCGCACAACATCCAGACATGCGGCGTATTCGCTGCGCGGCGTACGCAGGAACTTGCGGCGCGCGGGTACAGAGGCAAACAGTTTCTCAACTGTCATGCGAGTGCCGGGCGGAAGTGCGGCCGGGCCTTCTTCAGCAAGCTCGCCATGATCGACGACCATTTTCCAGCCTTCATCAGCAGAGCGCACGCGGCTCTCGATCGTCAGACGCGCAACGCTGGCAATGGATGGCAACGCCTCGCCGCGAAAGCCCAGCGTGCGAACGCGTTCAATCGCACCTTCTTCGCCCACAAGCTCTAGCGGGAGTTTGGACGTTGCATGCCGCTCAAGCGCGATCGCGATATCCTCTTGCGTCATGC
Organism: Altererythrobacter sp.; assembly: GCA_011524425.1. Taxonomy (GTDB): domain Bacteria; phylum Pseudomonadota; class Alphaproteobacteria; order Sphingomonadales; family Sphingomonadaceae; genus Erythrobacter. Next base: position 2,203 of record WTKI01000355.1, read on the forward strand.
CGCAGCCATCGTCTGTGACTTCAATTCTGCTCAGCCCGCCATCGACCAGTTTCACATCGATTCGCTGCGCACCTGCATCAACCGCGTTTTCGACCAATTCCTTGAGCGCAGCCGCAGGCCGTTCAACCACTTCACCAGCGGCGATGCGGTTCACCAAACTGGCAGGAAGGCGACGAATTTCAGGCATGAAAGCCAATCTAGCGCTCAATTGCCGCAAATTCGAGGCCAGCGGTGGAAAAGGACCGTTCCCGTCAACAATTATTTTGGCCTTTGCGTGTTCAATTGGTTAGGAAACAAACACCTGACAACTAAGGGCTGCGACAGGGGGAGAGATCTGTCCGTGCAAGGCCCGCAAAAATCGCGGTAACCCATGAGCTTTTTTTCCAATCTTCTGAAATTCGGTTCGCAGAACATGGCTATCGATCTGGGGACAGCAAACACGCTGGTCTATGTCCAGGATCAAGGCATCATTCTCAATGAACCTTCGGTCGTCGCAATCGAAACTATCAACGGCATCAAGCGCGTCAAAGCAGTTGGTGATGATGCGAAGATGATGATGGGCAAGACGCCCGACAGCATCGAAGCCATCCGCCCGCTGCGCGATGGTGTGATTGCCGACATCGAAATCGCTGAAGAGATGATCAAGCACTTTATTCGCAAAGTGCATGGCAAGCGCAATCTGTTCCGCTTCCCGGAAATCGTGATTTGTGTGCCATCGGGATCGACTTCGGTTGAACGCCGCGCGATCCGCGATGCAGCTTCGAATGCAGGTGCGTCGGAAGTTCACCTGATCCTTGAACCTATGGCTGCAGCGATTGGCGCTGATATGCCAGTGACAGAACCGGTCGGGTCCATGGTGGTCGACATTGGTGGCGGTACAACAGAGGTTGCTGTTCTCTCGCTGCGCGGTCTGGCTTACACCACTTCTGTACGGACCGGTGGTGACAAGATGGACGAAGCCATCGTTTCCTATGTGCGCCGGCATCACAACCTTCTCATCGGTGAAAGCACCGCAGAGCGGATCAAGAAGGATTACGGTGTGGCTGTGCCGCCCGACGACGGTGTGGGTGAAACGATCACCATCAAAGGCCGCGACCTGGTCAATGGTGTTCCGAAAGAAATTACCATCAACCAGGCGCATGTAGCTGAAGCGCTTAACGAGCCCATCGGCGCAATCATCGAAGGTGTCCGCATCGCGCTTGAAAATACTGCTCCTGAACTCGCGGCAGATATCGTTGACCAAGGCATCGTCTTGACTGGCGGCGGCGCATTGATCCGCCGCTTGGACGAACATCTTCGCGAAGAAACCGGTCTTCCGGTCAGCATCGCAGAAGATCCGCTTTCCTGCGTGGCAGTCGGCACTGGCCGCGCGATGGAAGACCCTGTCTATCGCGGGGTGTTGATGGACGCATAATGTCAGCGGGCCTTCCCGAAGAGCTGATGGAAGGCACGCTTAAGAGGAGTATTTGAGGCATGGCGCCGCCATCATCCCGGCGCTCGGGTCATTCGCGCAGAGCGCAATATTCGGTCTTTACCGGCTATGTTGTAGCCGGAATCGGTGCGCTTATCGGCGGCGTCCTTCTCGGGATTTCCTTGTGGCAGCCGCAGGCTTTTTCAGGCTTGCGTAATGGCGCTAATGAAGTGGTCGCCCCAGCCGGTTCAGCGACATCGGTGGTGCGCAACAATGGCCGTGGGTTTTTTGACTCGATAGCCGGATATCTCAAGGCAGGCAGCGAGCACGCAACGCTTAAGGAAGAAGTCGAACTGGCCCGTATTCGCCTGGCCGAAGCAGAGGCGGTTGAACAGGAGAACGCGCGGCTCAAGGCTCTGCTTGACCTCAAGGACAATGAAGTAGAGCCGGTAACAG
>WTKI01000256.1 GCA_011524425.1 Altererythrobacter sp.
CAACTAAATGGCTTGCCATTACATTTGTCGCTCTTTCGATCGCGCTTGCTGCGGTCGCTGTTGATGCAACAGGTTCTGATGAGATTACCTCGACAATTGACCGGAATGTGACGCCTGTCGCTCCCGTTGATCCTTTGGCTGCACCTGGTCCGGACCCGCTTGCTGGTCCGTCCGATCCTTCCACGGCAAGTGACGATCCGCTCGCTGGAGCGACTGAGTAAACACAAAATATGTTGATGCTTGTGGATGGTCGCAGAATTGCGGCTCATTTTACTTGCCACGAATCCGTTTGAACGCTTAAGGCCCGACTCCCATGGCGCGGTATATTTTCATCACCGGCGGCGTGGTCTCCTCGCTCGGAAAAGGTCTCATGGCAGCCAGCCTTGGCGCGCTGCTACAAGCGCGTGGCTATAAGGTCCGCATTCGCAAATTTGACCCCTATCTCAATGTCGATCCGGGTACGATGAGCCCCTATCAGCACGGCGAAGTCTATGTGACAGACGATGGTGCGGAAACTGACTTGGACTTGGGACATTACGAGCGTTTTACCGGCGTTTCAGCCCGCCAGGCTGACAATATTACCTCTGGACGGGTGTATCGCGATATCATCGCGAAAGAACGGCGCGGGGACTATCTGGGGGCAACTGTGCAGGTCATCCCGCATGTGACCGACGCGATCAAGGAATTCGCGCTCGCTGATCAAGGCGACCATGACTTCATCTTATGCGAAATTGGCGGTACCGTCGGAGATATTGAAAGCCTTCCCTTCATGGAAGCCATTCGTCAGCTCAGGAACGAGTTGGAACCCGACCAAACGCTCAGCGTGCACGTTACTTTGGTACCCTTTATTGCGGCCGCAGGCGAGCTGAAGACTAAGCCAACTCAGCACTCTGTTCGCGAATTGGCGTCCTTGGGTATAAAGCCTGATGTTTTGCTGTGTCGATGTGAACATCCATTGCCTGATGGCGAGCGTCAAAAGATCGCGAATTTTTGTAATGTTCGTAAAGAGTCGGTCATTCCTGCTCTCGACGCATCATCGATTTATGCAGTCCCTCTTCAATACCACAAGGAAGGGCTGGATACTGAAGTCTTGAAAGGCTTTGGCATTCATGACGCAACTGAGCCTGACCTGTCGCGCTGGAACGATGTTCTCGATCGCTATGAGAACCCCGAAGGCGAGGTCACGATCGGCGTTGTTGGTAAATATGTTGGTTTGCAAGACGCTTATAAGAGTCTCAACGAAGCATTAGTTCATGGTGGCATGGCTAACCGCGTTAAGGTCAACATCCGCTGGATTGACGCAGAGATTTTCGAACAGGACCCAAGCGACATAGCCTCCGCTTTAGAGCCGCTCCACGGAATTCTGGTTCCTGGTGGATTTGGCGAACGCGGAAGCGAAGGTAAAATTGCCAGCGTCAGGTTTGCGCGTGAACGCAAAGTGCCGTTTTTCGGGATATGCCTGGGAATGCAAATGGCTTGCATCGAAGGCGCACGCACTGCAGGGTTCGATGCGGCCTCTTCAACTGAGTTTGGTGAAACCAAAGAACCCGTTGTCGGGATCATCGAAGAATGGATGACTGCGGAGGGGCTTGAAAAGCGTGAGGCAGGCGGAGACTTGGGCGGCACCATGCGTTTGGGTGCCTATGATGCGAAGCTGGCCGGCAACAGTCATATCTCACGCATTTATGATGGGGCTGATATCATTTCCGAACGACATCGTCACAGGTACGAGGTCAACAGCGCTTACATTTCGCCATTGGAAAATCAGGGGCTGGTCTTTTCAGGCATGTCTCCGGATGGTCTTCTACCTGAAATCGTAGAGCGGCCCGATCATCCCTGGTTTGTCGGCGTCCAATTCCACCCGGAATTAAAGTCCAAACCTTTTGAACCTCATCCTTTGTTCGCAGGTTTTATTGAAGCCGCACTGGAGCAGTCTCGTCTGGTTTAGCGTGTTTGGCTACCTGCAAGCGCTTATTGTGACTTAAATTGTTTCAAGCGTTTTGCGCTTCCTGCTTCATATGCGTAATAATATGGCGCATATTTACAATGATGTTAAAAGCGGCTTGCCTAAACGCTGAATCGAAGGTGTGTTTAGGTAAGATTGGTTGCAGCTTCGTTTGACTTAAGGTCTCAGGCCTCTCCTGCTAGGCAGATAGTCAACAAAGAAGCTTGGTTCGGATTTACTCGTCTTCTGCGACCCGGACGTTTGAATCTGACCAAGGCGGCAGATGTCGCGGGGGCGGGTCCGAAAGTCCGCCCCCAATTCATCACAAGCTGTTTGAAGAAATTAAGCAGCGTCGGCCGAATTATCGTCGTCAGTGCTAGGCACTGCCTTCAAGGAAGTCTGGCCATTAACAGCGATTTTCTTTGGCTTCATCGCTTCAGGCACTTCACGAATGAGATCGATAGTCAGCAAACCGTCTGCTAGGTCTGCGTTTTCAACGCGGACATAATCTGCCAGCTCAAAGCGCCGCTCAAAGCCGCGATTGGCGATGCCGACATGCAGCATGTCGCCGACGAGGCCATCTTCGTCGCGTTTCTTGCCCTGAATTGTCAAAAGGTTTTGCTGAGCAGTGATATCGAGGTCTGCGGGGCGAAAACCTGCTACCGCCAATGTAATGCGGTAATCATCCTCACCGCGGCGCTCGATATTGAAAGGGGGGTAATTGTCACCGTTATTGTTTCTGACCTGATTTTCCAGGATATCGAACAAGTGATCAAAGCCGACAGTGTTGCGGCGGTAGGGTGTAAAATCAAAACGTGCCATTGTTGCAAATCCTCTTATATTTGAGCAATTTGTTGAATGATGCGCCTGACAAAGCAGCGTCGCACCTTTGCTGCCACTGCCCCCGCAATTGGCGAACAGTGGTCATCGATGAATGTGGGGTGGATTGCCCCCTTTTCAAGGGTTCAGACGTTGTTACAACGAAGCGGTATTTAAGAGGACTCCCATGAGTATACCCAAGGTCGATATCTATACCAAATTTGCCTGTCCCTTTTGTGTTCGCGCAAAATATCTGCTGGATAGGAAGGGGGCAGCCTATGAAGAATTTGACATTACCCTAGGTGGGGAAAAGAGGGCAGAGATGCAGCGACGCGCGCCCGAAGCGCGCACGGTTCCTCAAATTTTTATTGGTGATTATCACGTGGGCGGATCGGACGATCTGGCTGCACTGGAGGCATCCGGCGAGCTCGACACGCTGTTGGCCGGGTAAATGGTTTGCATTGCCGTTCTGCAGATGACTTCCGGCATAGACCCGGAGGCAAACTTCTCCGCGATTGCTGGTGCGTTGGAAGAAGCCATAGCTGGTGGTGCAGAGGTGCTTTTCACCCCTGAAATGTCATTGTTGCTCGACAAGGATCGAAAACGTTCAGAGCCGACAATCTCTTCGCCGGAGTATGCTGAATACGGCGCGCGGTTCCTGGACATGGCTGCAAATGGAAAGACTGACCTTGCACTGGGATCAATGCCTGTCAGGTTGTCGAACGGAAAACTTGTTAATCGCTCCCACTACTTCTTCTCAGACAGTGAAGAGCCAACGATCTATGACAAGATCCATATGTTCGACGTGGAATTGGCGAACGGCGAAAGCTGGCGCGAGAGCAGGGCGTATGAACCTGGGACACTCGTTTGCGCTGAGCCGGGGACCCCATTGGGCAGGCTTGGCCTAACGATTTGCTACGATTTGCGCTTTCCGGCCTTGTTCGACGCGCTGGGACGGGCCCACTGCGACGCCATTGCGGTACCAGCAGCCTTTACCAAGCCAACAGGCGCTGCTCATTGGCATGTACTCCTTCGCGCACGCGCAATTGAGGCCAGCGCTTTCGTGATTGCCGCCGCACAGGTCGGTAAGCACGAGGATGGTCGTGAAACTTATGGCCATTCCCTTGTCGTCGACCCCTGGGGTGAAGTTCTGCTTGATATGGGCGGTGATGAACCCGGTCTTGCGTTCGTTGACTTGGACCTTGGGAAAATAGCCGAAGTGCGATCACAAGTGCCAAGCCTTGCGAATAAGCGCGACATCCCCAATTAAGGTCTCTGTGAT
>WTKI01000334.1 GCA_011524425.1 Altererythrobacter sp.
CCGGTGAGCAGATCAAGCCCGTCATCGAGAAACGCCGGATCAACGCCTCGCTCAAACCGCGTGCGCGCGTCAGACGCCAAGCCAAGCTTGCGGCCAGTCACACCAATGCTGGCCGGATTGAAGTAAGCGATCTCAAGCAGGACATCGGTGGTGTCATCAGAACAGCCTGAATCTTCGCCGCCCATAATCCCCGCAATGTCATGCACGCCTGCATCATCAGCGATCACGGTCATGCTGTCATCTAGCGTGTAAGTCTTCTCGTTAAGCGCCAGCACCTGCTCGCCATCCTTTGCGCGCCGAGCCACTACAGCACCGGTCAGCTTAGCTATGTCATAGGCGTGCGCCGGACGGCCATAGGCAAGCATCACGTAGTTAGTGAGGTCCACCAGCAGCGAAATCGGGCGTTGGCCTGCGCTCAGCAAGCGTTGCTGGAGCCAATCCGGTGAAGGCCCGTTTTTCACGCCGGTAATGACGCGGCCATAGAATGCCGGGCAGCCATCCGGATCGTCCGTGCGAATTTCAACCGGGCAAGGGTCAAACGCCTCAAACTCGGGAATCGCAATAGCCTTCAGTGTGCCAAGCCCTGCTGCGGCCAGATCGCGCGCAATGCCATAGACGCCCATGCAGTCCGGGCGGTTGGGCGTGATCGCAACATCGAAAACCGGGCTCGTGCCTTGATAGGCGGCGAAGGCCTCGCCAACCGGCGCATCGTCCGGGAGTTCGATAATGCCGTCATGCTCATCGCCAAGCTCCAGCTCGCGCACAGAGCACATCATGCCATTGCTCTCGACACCGCGGATGGCGCTCTTGCGCAATTCCATACCGTTGGCAGGAACCTTTGCGCCCGGCAGGCCGAGGACGCCTTTCATGCCAGCACGCGCATTAGGCGCACCGCATACAACCTGCAGCGGATCGCCCTCTCCTGTGTCAACAGTGAGGACTTGCAATTTGTCTGCATCAGGGTGCTTGTCAGCCGTCAGCACCTTTGCCACCTGAAAGCCTGCGAGCTTTTCTGCCGGGTCTTCCAACCCTTCGACTTCCAAGCCGATCGCGTTCAGAGTGTCTGCGATTTCCTTAGGGCTAGCATCGGTCTCCAGATGGTCTTTCAGCCATGTGAGCGAGAACTTCATGATGCCGCTCCTACCCCAGCCGACAGCGTGGGCTGGTCGAACGGACTGAAACCGTAATGGCTAAGCCAGCGCACATCGCCGTCAAAGAACGCGCGTAAATCATCCATGCCGTATTTAAGCATGGCTAAGCGGTCGACGCCCAAACCCCAGGCAAAGCCTTGCCATTCATCAGGATTTAGCCCGGCCATTTGGATGACACGGGCATTGACCATGCCGCTGCCCAGCAGCTCCATCCAGTCATGGCCGTCATCATCGCCATTGCCGCCGACAACCCACCTTCCGCCTTCCTTCGAATAGCCAACATCGACTTCGACACTTGGCTCTGTGAATGGGAAGTAGGACGGGCGCAGCCGCAATACGATATCATCGCGCTCAAAATAGGCCTTCAAAAAGGTTTCAAGCGTCCACTTAAGGTGGCCTAAATGGATGTCTCGGTCGATGACCAGGCCTTCGACCTGATGGAACATAGGCGTATGGGTCGCATCGCTGTCAGAACGATAGACGCGGCCCGGTGCAATGATGCGGATAGGCGCCCCTTGTTCGACCATGCTGCGGATTTGCACTGGCGAGGTGTGAGTGCGCAACAGCATGGAGTTCCCGTCACTGTCCTTGTCCGGGAAGTAGAACGTGTCATGCATTGCCCGTGCGGGATGGCTTTCATCCATGTTGAGCGCTGTAAAATTGTGCCAGTCGTCTTCGATCTCCGGGCCTGTCGCTACAGCGAACCCCAAATCTGCGAAGATTTCCGCCAGCTCGTCCATAACCTGACTGACGGGATGAACCGAACCTTTAGGCGCTTCGACAGCAGGCAAGGTCAAGTCAAGCGTTTCGCTGGCAAGCCGGGCTTCCAAAGCGGCGCTTTCCAGAGCATCTTTCCTGACTGCGATCGCATCTGCCACTTCAGCGCGAACAGCCTGTATCGCAGGCGCAGCCTGGCTGCGCTCCTCCGGGCTCATCTGGCCAAGGGTCTTCAAGGCGAGGCTGACCCAGCCTTTCTTGCCAAGCGCGGCGACCCGCTGTTCTTCCAGCGCATCGAGAGTCTCTGCCGCCGCAATAGCGCTCAAGGCGGCATCTTTTTGAGGTGTCAGTTCTGTCATGGCTTTCGCGTTTCTAATCCAAGCGGGCGCGCTAGCCGGATTTGGCTCACTTTCCAACCTTGAAGCGCGTGAAATCAGCCCGGCTTATCGAGTGTTTGCGCTGCCGAGCCCCAAATCCGCGCTCTGGCCTCTACAAAGGAGTCAAGTATCGGATGGTCGAGCCGCGCATAGGCGCTCGGACTCATCGTCATGAATTGGCGGAATTCACGGCTGAACTGCGCTTGATCATGATAGTGCTCATCCATGGCGTCAGTCCATTTTGCTCCTGAGTGCAGCATAAAATGCACTAGGCTGCGCATGAACCTTTGACGTCGCATCAACAGCTTTGGCGTGAACCCGAAATAGCGCCGCGAAAGACGCTCCAATGTGCGCACACTCATACCGCAATTGTCTGCAAAGTCGCTCACGCTAACAAGGTTCTGGTCCATTAAAACGCGGTGGACCTGGCGGATCTTTGCGTCATCGCGGCTCGGCTTCATAGTCGCGCGCATGGTCTCGACAATCGCAGCCAGTTGGTCCTCTGTCGATGATTCTGGATCACACAGGGTGTCGCAAAGATGGCTGAAATGCGCAAAGGCTGGATGATCCTCGCCATCTGCAACCACATTCGCAAGATCAGCTGCGCTGCTTTTCACGAACCGCGCCCAGCCTAGGGGAAGAAAACCGATCCCCCACATCCTTGCGGTTCCAACGGAAAATTTGAGCGGTAAACTGCTTGCTCCGGTTACGACGCAGCGCGCATTAGCGAGGCGCGAATTGTGAATGCTGCCTTCGGGCGGAGCGCCTGCAAAAAAGCGGATATTACCCCATTCAGGCTGAAGATAATCCGTAACCCTGGCATCCCCTTCAACATCAAGTTCCAATTGATAGAAGGTAGTAAAACAGCCATCAAACTCCGCGGGAGGAGCGAAAAACCGGCTGCGGACCCTATAGGCTAACCCTGTATTCTTATTGTCTTTTTTCGTTGTCATTGCGGCACGATGTGCCTGAATTGTCGCGTTCCTACAAACATCAAAACAAACAGGGGCGCCAAAGCCATCGCTTTAGCGCCCCGTTTTGCAAGTAGGAAACCTGTGCCGGTTATTGCGGCACAGTTATGCCGGCAATGCGTCTTTCGCTTGCTTGATGATCGCAGCAAACGCTGCGCTTTCATTCATAGCGAGATCAGCCATCACTTTGCGGTCGAGCTCGATACCAGCAAGCTTCACGCCATGCATGAACTGCGAATAGGTGAGGCCTTCTGCACGCACCGCTGCGTTGATGCGCTGGATCCAGAGCGCACGGAAGTTGCGCTTTTTAACTTTGCGATCGCGATAAGCATACTGGCCGGCTTTCTCGACGGCCTGGCGCGCGATGCGGATAGTGTTCTTGCGGCGACCGCGATAGCCTTTGGCCTGGTCGAGAAGCCGCTTGTGCTTTTGGCGTGTCGTCACGCCGCGTTTGATGCGAGGCATTTTATATATCCTTTTGTCAGGTGCGGTTGGGCGTCCGCCCAACCTCGGTGCCGGCCCATCTCCCCCTCCCTTCCACCCGATCCTGACCCGGGTATGTCCGGGTGGAAGGGAGGGGGAGCGGGCTGGAACCGCTCATCGAATGATCAATCCAAGCCGTAAGGCGCCCATTTTTTCACTGTCTTCGTGTCGGCATCCGACAAGACAGAGGTGCCGCGGTTCTGGCGGATATACTTCGCATTGTGGCTGATCAGGCGGTGGCGCTTACCAGCAACACCGTGCTTGATCTTGCCATTGGCGGTGATCTTGAAGCGTTTCTTCACACCGCTCTTGGTCTTAAGCTTGGGCATTTTCATCTCCT
>WTKI01000052.1 GCA_011524425.1 Altererythrobacter sp.
GTCTCTTACCACGTTCGTCAAGCAGTTCGCCGATCTCTATTTCAATGACATCGGTAAGCCGCCCCTGAATGGCATCGGGCATCAGGATCAGCCAGTGTCCGGAATCTGCCACCGCATAGAGCTGGCCATCGTGCCATTCCAATCCTGAAATACCGCCCACATTCTCGTCGCCAGGCTGGATCTCGACGCCGCCCATATAGGTCAGCTCGCCAATGGAGTTGCGGCTTGGATCCGCTGGATCAAGCGGCACCGGTGTGGTTTGCGGAAGGAATGGACCGTCTGCATTGTTGGCCGCGGCAGGCCAATGCAGACATACTGCCAGAGCAATAACAATGGCTAACGCAATCAGGGCCAATGGCTTGAACGGGGAGGTAGAAGTCATTCGTCCATGGTGAAATGTCGTTCGCAGAGAAGCAAGCCGGATTTTGCCCTGTTCACCCACGAGCAATGTTTACATTCGTAGTCGTTATGACTACACACGTAATCGTATGAGGCTTGAGAGCCGATTTCGAGGCGTCTTAGCGGAGGAAACATTGAGCAATTCAAACAGTCCATCGCCGGAACGGATCAGCGAAGCGGAATATGCCGTTATGGAAGCGCTTTGGGACCAGTCTCCGGCCAGCGCATCGGACGTCAGTGAAGCTATCGCTAAAGATCGCGGGTGGAGCCTTGCAACAGTCAAAACTCTGCTTGGGCGTCTGGTTCAGAAAGGGGCCATTTCAGCCCATCCTGATGGTCGCCGTTACCTCTACACCCCGCTAATTCTGCGCTCGGACTATGTTGGTGGAGAATCGCAGCGTCTGGTTGATCGCCTGTTTGGCGGCAGCGCTGCGGGTCTGTTTGCGCATCTGGCAGAGCAAGAAGCGCTGACAGAGGATGACCTGGCAAAAATCGAGAGCTTGCTGAAGGAGCTCAAACCATGATGGACTGGCTTTACGACACGCTAATCTGGACCGGAATTTTGGTTGCTCTGGTGCTCGTGCTGAGGCGACCTGTCGCGCGCTTGTTTGGCCCGCGCATTGCCTATGCGCTTTGGGCAATTCCCTTCATTCGCCTCATTCTTCCGCCGATTGTCTTGCCGGCTTGGATGGCTCCAGACAACGGCCCAATGGTTGCAGCGCCCGGAGGAGAATTTGCCTCTCGCGATCCCGCGAGTCTCGCTGCTCTGGAAGAGGCGATGCTAGCTGAGGCGGCCTCGCAACAAGCCCTTGTCGCACCGATGTTCGATGCGTTCTGGCTAACCGCGCTGACTGTCACCTTGTGGCTGGGCGGCGCGGCCATTTTTCTGGCGCTGCGCTTCAAGGGTTATCGCGAGATGCGTGGGCAGATGCTCGATGACGCGCGTGAAGTCGGGCGGGTTGGCAATGTCCGGCTCGTTGAAACTGCGGCAACGACATCTCCGCTGGCATTTGGAGTGTTCGACAAAGTCGTGGCGCTTCCGCCCCATTTCCTCGCTATGCATGATCGTGCGACCCGCGACCTCGCGGTCGCGCACGAGTTGGCCCACCACAAGGGGGCAGACCTTTTAGTGAATATCGTAATACAGCCGCTGTTTGCATTGCACTGGTTCAACCCGCTTGGTCATTATGGTTGGCAGGCTTTGCGCCGTGACCAAGAGGCTGCATGCGATGCGCGGGTTGTCGCCGCATGCCCGGAAGAAAAGCGCGCGGATTATGCCCGCGTCATCGCCAGCTTTGCGGCGGGTCCCAACGTAGCCTTGGCAGCGCCTATGGCATGCCCTGTTCTGGGCGAGAAAAGTATTATCGAACGATTGAGGAGTTTGAAGATGAGCCAACATTCGTCACGTCGGCAAAAAACAGGTCGGTTCTTGCTTGTGGGAGCACTTGTGGCATTGCCGCTGACTGCGACAGTTTCCTACGCCGAAGCGCAAAGTGTGGAAGAAGCATTCAGTGAAGAGATACCGGCGGCGCCGGCTGCTCCTGAGCCTCCCGCACCGCCAGCTGCGCCAGAACCGCCTGCTGCTCCGCCTGCTCCCGATGCACCGGAAGTCGATGTCGAAGTCTATGAAGACGAGAATGTGAAGCGCACGATCAAGATCGTTCGCAATGCTGATGGCACGGTGGAAAAAGAAGAGGAAGTGATGTTCCTCAAGGATGGTGCGCATCTGGACAAGGAACAGCAGAAGAAGATCAAAGTAAAAATGCACCGCGATCTGGAAGACTCCAAGGAAGCGCGCGCTGAAGCCATGAAGGAAATGCGCATCGCGCTTGCTGAAGTGGGTGATATCAAGGAGATCACCGAACAAGCGCTTAAGCAGGTTCAGATCGAATTGAAAAACATGGATGGTCATCACACGCTTGTTGAAATGAAGTGTGAAGGTGATGACATCGCCAGCGAAAAGACGCGCGAAGATGGCACTAAGGTTGTCATGATTTGCAAAAGCAAAGTGATGGCAGAAGCGCTTAGCGGTTTGAAAGAGGCCCGCGCGGAGATCGCTCAAGAGAGTGATATGGACGCGGAAACACGCGCAGAAGTGCTGCGTGCTCTCGACAAGCAAATCGAGAATTGGGACAGCTAAACGGTTCCCCCGAACCCTTGCGATTGTTCCAGTACCCAGCGGCGGAGGCAATTTCAGAGCCTTCGCCGCCTTCTTTTGCATAGTTCATCAGTAATTCAGTTCATCGCTCACAAAGAACGCTTCATCGTAACAGATGGAGGTTAAAATGAGAACTGAGCGCTCCCCCGGAGTGAAATTGCTGTTTGCAGGATTGGTCGGCGCGGCGCTGCTCATCCCGCTTTTGATGGTCTATGCACTGGTCTCAGACCGCCAGCATCAGGCCCGCGTTGCACAGGATTCCATTTCATCGGGGTGGGCAGGCTCGCAGGTCGTCACCGGACCGGTTCTGGTCATTCCTTATCGCGACGAGTCTGTGACGACGGAAATCGTCGACGGGAAGTCGGTTACGCGCACAGTCGAGACGCGCAAGCACCTCTATCTCTCTGCCGACCGGCAAGATCTCGAAACGGAACTTACCCCGACAGTTAAGCGCAGAGCGATTTATGAAACAGTGATCTACACTGCTCAGGTCGAAGGATCGGGCAGCTACAGTCTTCCGGAAGACCTCGCCCGGTTCGGGGTCGAGAAGGAGCAATTGATCCTGGACGAGGTAGAGGTTCGCCTCGGCATTTCCGATCCTCGCGGGCTTCAAACAGATTCGCGAATGACGGTTGATGGCGACGCTTTGACGCTGAAGCCGGGCAAAGGCCTCGCAGCGACGGGAAATTCAGGCGTGCATGCCTATTTCGATTGGTCAGGCGGGGAACCTGTTGATGTGCGATGGAGCTATGTTTTGCGCGGCAGTCAGTCATTCAGCGCAGTGCCAAGCGGCAAAGCGACGAACTGGACCGCCAGATCATCATGGGCTCATCCAAGTTTTTCCGGCAGCTTTCTTCCCGATGAAAATGACAGCGAACAGGGTCCTGATGGATTTGAAGCGAAGTGGTCAATCTCCAATCTTGCACTGGGTCAATCCACGGTCAGCCTGCGCAATGACGGGCCGGAAGTGATTGTTACACGGGGCGCAGTGCCAATGGAGATTTACGATCCCAGTTTTAGTGACCGCACACCTGTTGCTACAGTCGGCCTGATCGAGCCGGTGGATCTTTACAGTCAGGTCGATCGCGCAGTGAAGTACGGTTTCTTGTTTATCGGCTTTACATTCCTGGTCTTTCTGATGTTCGATGTTGTTGCCGGAGTTAAAGTTGCAACAGCCGAATACCTGCTGACTGGTGCAGGCCTCGTGCTGTTTTTCGTTATGCTGCTGGCATTTGCAGAGTTCATCGGATTTGCGTTGGCCTATATTGTTGCCAGCGGTGCGATCATCGGCTTGCTCACTGCTTACAGTGCTGCTGTCTTGAGCAGTTGGCAACGCGCAGGTGTAGTCGGGGCCGTTCTGGTTGGTCTCTATACTTTGCTGTTTGTCTTGCTGAGCCTTGAAGCATGGTCGTTGATGATTGGCTCTCTGCTTCTGTTCTTCGCTCTTGCAGGGGTCATGTACGCGACCCGCAGCGT
>WTKI01000072.1 GCA_011524425.1 Altererythrobacter sp.
CCTTTGGGCGGGGTAGCAACCACGCCGGTTATCAACCGTCCGGAAGTGGCCATCATCGGGCCTAACCGGATTATCGAGCGCCCCATGTTCGTCACTGGTGCCGATGGCCAAGAGCGGATAGAGAAGCGCAAGCTTATGAATATCTCCATCAGCTGCGATCACAGGGTTGTCGATGGATATGATGCGGCAAGCTTTGTTCAGGAGCTGAAAAAGCTCGTTGAAACGCCGGTTCTGCTGCTGAGCGATTGAGTGCGCAAATAAAGTTTGAAGTTTCGCGCTGATCGCCGTTGACAGCCTATGCACGCGGCCCTATTTGCGCGGCTCCCAAGTGGCTGCGCGGGTGTAGCTCAGTTGGTTAGAGTGTCGGCCTGTCACGCCGAAGGTCGCGGGTTCAAGTCCCGTCACTCGCGCCACTTGGGGATTTCCTGACAATTGAACTTGCATCTTCGAATGACTTATCCTCGCGGGCGCGGGAAATGCTCAACCAAAAGGTTGACAATTGTTCTCTTGCTGTAATACTTAACTGCATGGTTGAATATCGAGTAGAGCCCGATGTGCTTTTCAAAGCACTTGCAGACAAGTCCCGCCGACAAATGGTGGAATCTCTTTCGCGAGGTGAACGCACCGTTGGCGAGTTGGCCCAGCCTCTGGCGATGACGCTGGCGGGGGCTTCGAAGCATATTGGTATTCTGGAAGAAGCAGGGCTGGTCCGGCGCGAGAAGCGCGGGCGACAGCGCATCTGCCGCCTTGATCCCTCGGCGATGTACGCATTGCGCGATTGGGTGGAACGCTACTCGGCCTTTTGGGATGCGCGGCTTGATGCGTTGGACAAAGCTCTAAAGGAGGATGGCGATGAGTGAGTATGGTAAGCTCTTAGGGCCCGGAAAGCTGGAATTTCGGCGTAACTTCGACGCTGATATCGAGAAGGTCTGGCAGTTTCTGGTCGATCCTGAGAAGCGCAAATTGTGGTTCTGTGGAGGCTCAACCGGTGACGCAGTAGGCGGCACAATCGTCTTTGACTTTGACCATCGACGGCTTTCAGAAAGCCCCGCGCCTGCAAAATATGCCGAAGAGCAGACTGTCACGCATTACGGAGAAATTCTGGAATATGACCCTCCAAATTGTCTTGCTTTCGACTGGTTTGAAAACGGGCATGAGGAGCGCAGCACTGTGCGAATTGAGCTCAATGCCTGCGAGGATGGCTCTACCGATTTGCATCTAGTCCATGATGGCCTTGCCGGGCGCGATATCATCATTAGCGTGTTTGCCGGGTGGCACGGGCATTTCGAGCTATTGCGCGAGGTGCTCTCCGGTCCACGGCAGACCGATTATTGGGTGCTGTCTATGAGGTTGGAGGCTGAGTACGAGGAGCGAGTTTAGTCCTCGTCAGTGGTTGCCGGGGGCGGGCTCCAACTGCCGGTTTCCATCCAGATCAGGAAACGCCTGAGCGGCAAAAGCCAGATCACGCCCAGTACCAGATAGACGATGGTCTGGACCAGCGTTGGCCAATCGCCGATTATGTCCGGCGCATAGCGCGCGATGACCACGCCATAGACAATCAGTGCGGCAAACAGGCCCAGTATGCCCACAGGAATTCGCCAGGTCGGGGTTTCACGCATTGAACGGTCCATACATCCGGGTTGGCGTGACAATGGCATTAAGCGGCATGTCATGCGGTTCAGTGGGAAGGCTGTCACACAATTGCACATCCCATGCGAGGCCAATGCGGACAGCCTCGCGATGTTCCCCGCAATACCGATCATAGTGCCCGCCGCCTTGGCCGAGCCGGGCGCCATCTTGAGTAAAACCGACAAGCGGGATGAACAGCACGCTGGGCGTCAATCCAGCCGCAGCAGTTGAAGGCTGCATCATGCCGAAGGCGCCGTCCTCAAGATCGCTATGCTCAAAAGGGTCTGTGAACTCGGCAAATTGCATCGGTGCAGATTCATCGACAAAGCGCGGCAAAGCGAGCGTGTGACCCGCTTCCTGAAAGAATTTGGCATAGCCAGCGGTGGGCGCCTCTGAAGAGCTTGCGTGATAGAGACCGATAACAGCCTCAGGCGCAATCATCTCCAGCAAAGGGGCAGGGGGGCGATTAAACAGCAGTGCGCGGATCCCATCGGGCTGCGCGGCTGCGTGTTCGCGGCGAGCGGCTCGGAGATTTTTGCGCAAGGCGGATTTCGACGTCACGGCATGCTCGATTCTAACGGTCACAAAGTGACCGCAAGGGCCACCGCCCGTCCGCAGCAAAGGCAGCTTGCCTGCCCGGAGGCGAGGAAAGCCGAGTGAGCGGACGCGAACGCCGGCGCTTGAGGCCAAATAATTCAGTGACGGAACCACCATGGGTCGTTTGCTCGAGAAATCCTCTGACGCCTAAACGTCAGGTGGGCGCCATATATCCTAACCCCCAGGACGAACCCGTAAGCCAGGACAGGGACAGCTCCCTAGGATTGCTTATAGCCTCAGGGATATTCAAACAGCTCGTGCCGGGCAGTCCCGCCGCTTAGCCATTTAGGATGCCGCAGGCGCGTCCTCAAGCTTGCTTGCAAGTTTTTCGATCCGTTCCGCGACTTTCTCCAGCGCTATCGCGGCTTTTTCTTCTGGCGAAGGTCCGGTCTCGACCTCGACCTGTTCGGAACGGGCCTCGACTAGCTCGTCAGCGAGGAACAAGGCAGCAAACAACAAATTCTGCGCATCATATGTCGATTTGCTACCGTTCAGGCTTGCGATTTTGCCGTCGATCATATTGCCGAGCTGCGCGATGTGCGCCTCCTGACCGGCAGCACATGCAACTGTGTAGCTCTTGCCGCCGATCGAAAGCGTCACTTCGCTCATTTCCCGGCCTCGGTGGATTCCAGCCCTGAAATCAACTCGTCCAGCGCAGCCAGAGTTTCGATCACTTCAGCCTGCATCTGCTCATGCTCGGCAGTGGCTGTCTGATCTTCAGGCATTTCTTGTTGCTGGTTGGCAAGGGCAGGGCGCGTTTCAAGGACCGCTTCTAAACGGTCCATTGCAGCGCTAACCCGTTGCACCGCATTATCAAGGCGCTCGGCTCCCATTGGGCCATAATATCAATCAAGTTTTCCCTGCGCAAAGCAGTAGAGACACGTTGTTGATAACTGTCGCTCAATTCATCAAAAAAGCTCGCAATTCATTGACCTGGCTGAATGGCGTTGTTCACTGGACGGCCAAGGCGGGGAATGCGCGTTTCAAGCGCTTGACCTAACCCCTTGGCTCCGCGAAGGCTTCGCGCGCGACGAATCGCTAAAAAACATGGCGCGAGACAACCGCGAAAACACAGGTCTCTCAAAGCCAGAAAATTTGCAGGAGCCCGCTTTTCCATGAGCCTTAATCCCGCCCGCTTGCAGAATATGGCAAACGCCATTCGCGCGTTGTCGATGGATGCAGTGCAAGCCGCCAATTCCGGCCACCCTGGCATGCCGATGGGCATGGCTGATGTCGCGAGTGTGCTGTGGTCGAAATATCTAAAATTCGATCCAGCCAATCCGCATTGGGCCGATCGCGACCGGTTTGTGCTTTCAGCAGGTCATGGTTCTATGCTGATCTACAGCCTGCTGCACCTGTCCGGTTATGCCAAGCCGACTATGGATGACATCCGCAATTTCCGCCAGCTGGGCAGCCCTTGTGCAGGCCACCCGGAAAACTTCCTGCTCGACGGCGTGGAATGCACTACAGGCCCGCTTGGTCAGGGCCTGGCGATGGCAGTGGGCATGGCCATGGCAGAGCGGCATTTGAATGCGACATTTGGAGACGATCTCGTCGATCACCGCACTTGGGTGATTGCAGGCGATGGCTGCTTGATGGAAGGCATCAACCACGAAGCGATCGGGATTGCTGGGCATTTGAAGCTTGGCCGCATGATTGTGCTGTGGGATGACAACAACATCACTATCGATGGCGGCACGGACTTGTCGACCAGCGAAGACATAAAGGCGCGCTATGCCGCTACCGGATGGCATGTAGCGGAATGTGACGGCCACGATTTCGCTGAT
>WTKI01000372.1 GCA_011524425.1 Altererythrobacter sp.
AAGTGCATGCTTTGGCTCAGTCTGCAGCCTCCAAAATGGGCCGGGTTGATGCCGCAATCAATTGCAGTGGCTGGGGACTTCTTTCCAACTTGCTGGAAACAACGGAAGATCAGCTTGACCAGATTTGCGCTCTCCAGTTCAAAGGTGTGCATTATTTCCTGCAAGCCTTTGTGCAGCAATTGAAGGATCAGGAACCGCAAGGCGGCTCTCTAATTTCATTAAGCTCTGCGACAACCAAGGCGCTCATCAACAACCATGCCGCATATATTGGCACGAAGACAGCTGGCGAAGCGATGATCCGCTGCGTTGCGAATGACTTCGGGCAATTCGGCATTCGCGCTAACACTGTCTCTCCCGCTTTTACAGAAAGCCCCATGACAGCAGGCGGCTTTGCGACGCCAGGACTAGTCGATGCCTTTTTGCCAAAATACCCGCTTGGCCGCCTTAATACGATGAAAGACGTCGCAGAGGCTTGTTTATGGCTTTGCAGTGACAGGGCATTCGTCACCGGGCAGAACATACAGCCTAATGGCGGCTTGACACTTCGTGGCAACCCTCAAGCGGTTGAAATAGAAGCCTCGGTCGGGGCTGCCATGGCTAAATTGCAGGACAGCTAGTCAGCTCGCCTCAGGGGTCACTGACCCCAGCGATCAATAACGCTTTTCGCGTCTTTCAGGCCGAGCCCTGTGTCTGTACGCAGCGTCCTGATTGCGTCGATTTTCGCGCCTTTTTGCAAGGAGTTCTCGATGTCGGCGCGCGCTGCGGGCGAGATTTTGGACATATCGAACTCCTTCGCCTCTTTCGACGCCCCTCTGGCGGTCGAACCGAGCCAATAGCCAAGCACAAACACAATGAAGGCTCCGATCAAGACAGGCGATTCCAGCCACTCAAGCATAATTAGCCTCTGACTCTTTTGGCTTCAGCTCTAATATTGTGCAGTGCCACCATCAACGCTGATGGAGGCCCCGGTGATGCCCGCGCCTTCGGGTGATGCGAGCAACATCGCAACCGCCGCGATCTCTTCGATGGTGTTAGGCCGTTTGATGGCTGCTTCTGACGCGAACATCGCGATCATCTCATCAAATTCCATACCCATCGCTTTAGCTGTGGCAGGACCATTGTTCTTGATGATGTCTGTCACCACCAGGCCTGGGCAAATGCAATTAGCTGTGATGCCAAGCTCACCAACCTCGCGCGCGAGCGATTTGGTCATCCCGATGACCGCATGCTTTGCAGCGGTATATCCTGTGAACACTGGTTTGCCGTGTTTTCCTTCCATCGACGACATGTTGATCACGCGGCCCGACTTGTTCGCGATCATAGTCTTAAGTGCGCGCCGCGTCGCCCAGAACGTCGAGTAGACATTCCATTTCATAGCTTCGTCAAAGGCTTCGTCGCTAAGGTCTACCATGGGTTGGAGATCGCCGGCGCCGCCCGCATTGTTGACCAAGATGTCGATCGAACCAAATTGTGCCACGGTTTGATCTACAAAACCCTCGACATCAGCTTGCTGCATGACATCGCCGGCAACAAAAATGGCGCGATCGCCCACGCCAAGCTCATTTAGAACGGCCGCGCCTTTATCGGGATTCCTAGCGAACAAAGCCACTTTGGCGCCTTCGGCTAAAAATGCTTCAGCGATACCGCGTCCCAATCCGGCTGTGCCGCCAGTGATCGCCGCTACTTTGTTATCCAGCTTCATGTCGTGCCTCGTGGTTTTCAGTTCTATCGGATGGACCGATTGTCAGGAGTGGTTGCTTGTGCGCATAAGCCACGCAGATGAGAAGCGCACCTCGCCAAAATGAAGGGTTGCCGAGTTTGCCATTCAGTCCATCTATGCAGTTATGGAAGATATTGATGTAATCGTCTTGGGATGCGGTGCGGCCGGAATGGCGGCCGCACTGGCGGCGTATGAGGCTGGCGCCAAAGTTGTTCTGGTTGAACGATATGACAGGGTTGGCGGAACTGCGGCCGTCTCGGGCGGAGTTATCTGGGTCCCCAACAATCCGCGCCAACGTGCAGCAGGCCTGAGTGACAGTCGTGAAGATGCTCTCGCATACTTCAACGCACTCGGTCATGGCGATTTGGTAGAGGAAACTTTAGAGGCATTTGTCGAGCAAGGCCCAGCCGCGCTGGAGTTTCTTGAATCAATCGACGCTTTGAAAGTGCAATTGCTTGAAGGTTATCCGGACTACTATCTGGACCGACCAGGAGCGAAGCCTCAAGGCGGGCGTGCACTCGATAATGACCTTTTCGCCTTGGGTGAACTTGGTGAATGGGCTCAGCGCATAACCTCGATTGAAGATGTCAAGCCCATGATGCTGCGTGAAACACCTCTGGGCGGAGGCACAGGAGTGATCGCGCCGGAAGAAATGCAACGCCGGGTAGCCGGGTTTGAACGCGGCTTTGGCCAAGCCATGGTCGGGCGGCTGCTCAAGGCCTGTCTAACGCGCGGAATAGAACCGATGCTCAATGTCGAGACACTTGGTTTTATCAAGCGCGAAGGCAGGATCGTTGGTATTGAAGCCAAGCAGGAAAGCAAAGCACTCACGCTCCACGCTCGCCAAGGCGTGATCGTTGCAACCGGTGGGTTCGAATGGGATGAAGAAAAGCGTCAGGCTTTCTTGCGGGGCCCCATGGATGCTCCTGCCAGCCCTCCAACTGCTTCCGGTGATGGCTTGAACCTAGCTATGGAGGCCGGCGCAAAGCTCGGCAATATGACGCAAGCCTGGTGGGCTCCTACTTTGGTGGTGCCTGACGCCCCTTGGCCGGGCGGCGAGCCTCGCGCGCATCCCGTCTTGATTGAACGCACTGTGCCGCATTCCATACTGGTCAACCAGAAAGGGTTGCGGTTCTGCAATGAAGCAGCCAATTATTCCGCTTTGGCCGGAGCGTTCCACCAGTTCGATCCGCAGACTTATGATTATCCGAACCTTCCCGCATGGCTGATTTTCGATGAGAATTTTGTCGAGCGCTATCCCATTGGCACCCGCTTGCCCGGCCAGCCAGTTCCGGATTGGGTGATCCGGGCTGAGACGATTGAGGCGCTTGCTGATGAGCTTGAAATCGATTCTGGAGCGCTGTCAGATACAGTCGCGCGCTTTAATGGGTTTGCAGAAGAAGGTGTCGACGCTGATTTTGCGCGCGGTGAAAGCGCTTACGACCACTTCTACGGCGACCGGAGCCGGGAAGGTGCGGCGGTAACTTTAGGGGCAATAGGCAGGGCGCCCTATTATGCGGTAGAAATTCGCATGGGACTGCTCGGCACTAATGGCGGCGCGCGCACCGATGGGCAGGCGCGCATTTTGGGGCATAAGGGAGAGCCGATCCCAGGATTGTTTGGCGCAGGCAATGCCATCGCCAGTCCAACGGGCGGCATCTATGCTGGCGCTGGGGGGACTCTCGGCCCCGCGCTGACGTTTGGTTATATTGCCGGCCGCAATGCCGCGCTTGCTAACGCCTGAGTGCGCGATTTTTCTTCGGCTCAAATTCGATGTGGAGTTCTTTAAGGCTGCGTAGCAGAAAGTGCGGGTGGTAAGAGAAATCGTTCTTGCCATCAGCAAACCACATGTCTTCGAAATTATCGACCACGGCAGTAAAGCCCCAGATCAATTCGCGCCGTGCAAGAGGCGCACCAAGGCAGTGATGGACGCCTGAACCGAAGCCCATGTGGCTGCCCGCTTTCGGCCTTTCCAAATCCAGCTTTTCAGGACAATCGAATTGCCGCTCATCGCGGTTTGCTGCGGCAAATCGTATGTTGATCAAAGAACCGCGCGGGATGTTGACGCCAGACAGCTCAACATCTTTTGCAGCGAACCGCATCAAGCTTTGCACCGGGCTTTCCAAGCGCACGACTTCTTCAACAAAAGTCTTCATATAGCGTTCTGGATCCGCTTTGAGCCGATGCCAAACATCCTTGTTCTCGATTAACAACTTCATGCCTGCTGCTAATGCGTTGGTGGTGGTTTCGCTGCCCCCCACAAACGTATCTGCCATCATTTCTGCATGC
>WTKI01000326.1 GCA_011524425.1 Altererythrobacter sp.
GCGAAGCTTTACTATCTGCGTGGCCGCACCGGTAAGCGTGCGCGTATCGCAGAACGTCGCGATAACGCTCCTAAGGCGTAAACTTTACACCATCGAGTTAGTAAAGGGCGGTCCCCACCATTGCGGTGCGGGCCGCCCTTTTTCGTTTGCAGCATTGTCATCGGGCCTGACCGTGCATTGTGCTATAGGTCTTCATCGGGAGGCTTATTGATGGCGATACGGAAACTTCTGCTGAGCTTCGCGGTGCTGCTCTTGGCAGCCTGCGAGGATGAAGCGGAAAGGTTTGCCGCAGAGAAGGATGGCTTGCTGATGGAGTTTCCCGCTTCCGACCAACGTCTGGACGAAAATTCCGATGGCACATTCAAATTCCAGATGTCCGGGGCTATTCACAATACTGGCCAAAGCAATGAAGCGCTGTCCGAAATTAGAGTGGTTGGGCGCGACTCTTTCGACCGCTTTGTATTTGCACGCGACATAACCCCGCCTGCCAGCATTTTGGCGCCGGGACATTCGCTTGTCGTTGAAGAATCTATTTCTGTGCCACCTAATGCAAGGATCTTTGAAATCGGGTGGGCGCAGGACGAGGGATTATAGAAAGCGACCTCGAAAGGTTCGCAGGGAATTGCGTCAGCTTCTTTCTATCCGCGTGTTGTCTTACACCACATTCCACCGCAAAAAGTTGGGGGCGACCCCACCAGATGGCGTGGCCGCCCTATCTTTTCGACCGGAGATCGCTGTGGAACGGGGGGTACCATCCAAGCGTGCGACCGTCTTTTTTCAAGCCTGAGAATCATTGGGGAGCCTCTCGCTTGATGAGAAGTGGTGTAAGTAAGCTAACCTTGTAATCGCTTGAAGGATTTGGGTTAGGGGCCTGTTTACCCTAACTTTTCTGGCTCGAGATCACCTAGCGCTGCATATGTGCATAGGATTTCCACTTGCCAATCGCCTGAGTGCAGTGCAGCGGAGCGCGCGCAAGTTGAACAATACGTGTTTGGAGTATCTCAAGTGGGTTATCGTGTGGCCGTTGTCGGCGCTACAGGCAATGTCGGCCGGGAAATGATGCAAATTCTGGCAGAGCGTGAGTTCCCGATTGAAGAGGTAGCTGCGGTTGCATCCTCGCGCTCTGTGGGCAGCGAAGTGGAGTTTGGCGACACCGGCAAGATGCTCAAATGCAGGAATATCGAGCATTTTGATTTCGCTGGTTGGGATATTGCTTTGTTTGCGGCCGGAAGCGGACCAGCTAAGGAATACGCGCCCAAAGCAGCAGCGGCAGGATGTGTCGTGATCGACAATTCCTCGCTCTATCGGATGGAGCCGGACGTGCCGCTGATTGTGCCGGAAGTTAACCCTGACGCAATTGACGATTACACCAAGCGCAACATTATCGCGAACCCCAACTGTTCGACCGCTCAACTGGTTGTCGCGCTAAAGCCATTGCATGATGCAGCGACGATCAAGCGCGTTGTGGTCTCGACCTATCAGTCTGTTTCCGGAGCTGGTAAATCGGGCATGGACGAACTGTTCGAGCAATCGCGCAACATTTTTGTTGGCGATCCGGTGGAGCCAGTAACCTTTACCAAACAGATCGCGTTCAATGTTATTCCTCATATCGATGTCTTCCTCGATGACGGTTCGACCAAGGAAGAATGGAAGATGGTGGTCGAGACGAAGAAGATCCTCGACCCCAAAATCAAGCTCAACGCGACATGTGTGCGTGTTCCGGTGTTTGTAGGACACTCAGAGGCGGTGAACATTGAATTCGAGAACGAGCTCTCAGCCGAACAGGCGATGGAGGTCTTGCGCGAAGCGCCAGGCATCATGCTCGTCGATAAGCGCGAGGATGGCGGTTATGTCACCCCGATTGAGAGCGCAGGCGACGGGGCAACCTATATCAGCCGCGTTCGCGAAGATCCGACGGTTGAGAACGGCTTGGTGCTGTGGTGTGTCAGCGACAATCTGCGCAAAGGTGCAGCCTTGAATGCTGTCCAAATCGCAGAGCTGTTGGGTCGACGTCACCTGAAGAAGGGGTGACGCCAGCGAATGTCGCGGGCATAAGATGCTCATGACATTATCAGCAGACCTCTATTTCAGCTTCCGTTCGCCTTATTCCTATCTTGCCATTGGTCGATACCGGGCCATGGCGCAGGCGTATGATCTCGATATCAACCTGCGAGTAGTTTGGCCGATCGCGATCCGGGATCCGGATTTGCTGTTCACCGGAAATCCCGCCGCCCCGCGGTATATCCTACTGGACTCGTTTCGCGCTGCGCAATTCCTGGGTATTCCGATGCAATGGCCAAGACCTGATCCGGTTGTGCAAGATTTGACCACGCGCGAGATTGCCAAAGATCAGCCACATATCTTTCGGATCGGCCGAATGGGACAGGCAGCGAGCAGACGCGGCAAGGGATTGGAGTTTGCACATGAGGTCTCACAGCTGATCTGGTCAGGCGAAGTGGATGGCTGGAATGAAGGCGATCATCTGGCGGGTGCCGCGGACAGGGCGGGATTGAACTTTGCGGAGCTAGAAGCAGAGGTATTGAGCGATGCGGAAGCGCTCGATGCTGAGATTGCCGCCAATCAGGATGCGCTGGAGGCAGCCGGCCATTGGGGCGTGCCAACGCTGGTCTTTGATGGCGAGCCGTTCTTCGGTCAGGACAGGGTCGAAATGGCCCAATGGCGGATGGAGCAGAAGGGACTTGTGAAGCGGTGAGCGCAAGCACAACTTACTTCCCATCGTTCGATGGCACTAGGCTCGCGGTTCATCATTTAGGTGAGGGCAGGCCCGCTCTTTTGCTCCACGGGCTGTTTTCCAGCGCGGAGATGAACTGGATCAAATGGGGGCATGCGCAGCGGCTTGCAGACCACGGTTTTGAAGCGATTATGCTCGACTTTCGGGTGCATGGACAAAGCGAAAGTCCAACTGATCCGGCGAACTATCCTAGGGATGTACTTACCTTCGATGTCGTGGCGTTGATCGAGCATCTTCAACTGGAAGACTATGATCTTGTTGGCTTCTCGCTAGGGGCTCGCACCGCTATTCAATGTGTTGCGAACCAAGTGGCATCCCCTCGTAAACTGGCTGTATGCGGGATGGGTCTTGCCGGTCTGACAGACTGGAACAATCGCAGCGCGTTTTTCAAAAGGGTGATTGACGAGTTTGACACGATCAAGCCGGGTGACCCCGCTTACTACTCACGGCAATTCCTCAAATCGCAAGGTGTAGACAGGGTCGCGGCGCGGCTATTGCTTGATGCGATGACCGATCTTGAACCAGCCAAGCTTGCCAATATCGCCATGCCAACGATGGTCATCTGCGGTGATGAGGATCAGGATAATGGATCAGCACAAGAACTGGTCGAAAGCCTACCAGATGCGACTTACACTGAAACGCCAGGGGCGCATTTAGTGAGCGCGACGAAACCTGAACTGGGTGAAGCGGTTACTCTATTTCTCTCTGACTGATCAGCCATAGAAAAACCCCCGCCGTAACAATGTACGACGGGGGCCTTTTTAGGGCTGCTCCTGTTGGGAGGGGAATTTGGAGCAGCGGTAAATTTACTCAGCGCTGAAAGGCAGTGATGAGTGGTGAAGGTTGATCACGACTTCGCCCGCTTCATTGCGCGTGTAACCGAAAGTGTACTCCACCTTGGTTTCCTTGCCGTCGGTGCCAGTGAAGAAGTAATTGCCCATGGCCATCGCACTGTCACCATCGGTGATAGTGCCTTCGTTTTCCCAGCGCACGTTGGTGTAAGGAGCGATGGCAAAGCCGCCATCTTCAGTGCCTTCGGTGCCGATGAAATAGCTCAGAGCGCCTTCAAAATCGCCACGGAACTGATCTTCAGCTGCCAAAGTTGGCTTAAACAGAATGTCAGCGCCGTCTTCGTAAGCGTAGAATGTGTTGATGTGGTCAGTCGCTGCCTTCGCAACGTCGCCGCCGTCTGTATGAACCTTGCCGATGTTGACGATGCCTTCGCCCCAGCC
>WTKI01000136.1:0-2185 GCA_011524425.1 Altererythrobacter sp.
ATGCTGAGAAAATCGCCCAATGATGAAGCATAGATCAACGCAGAGGCATTATCCCCGCGCGTGTGCTTCGCCATGGAAAAGCGATCAGCCCCGTCAAGCGCGCTGACGCTCTCTTGGCCTGCTGCTTCGCGCTGTGCATCAAAATCGGCCAGCAATGCCGCTTGAGAGAAGTGGCGTGAAAGATAGCCAAGCTCGGCCTTGTTGTAGGTCCCTCTGCCCGGGCATATGACGACCGCAGTCTTCATCGGCGCGCTTCCACCAAAGCGGTTGCGGCTTCCACAATGCTTTGCGCACTTGGCATGGTCGCGCCATAGGCAGGACCCGTCGCGATAAAGCTGTCTGTCGCAGTATGCCGTGCGATAGCTTGATGTCCGTTCTCAGCCAGAAGCGCCATCACACCTTCTGCAACACCACCAGAGCGGCGGGTCTCGTCCACCACCAGCACATGGTCACAAGGATCAACTGCTGAGAGAATGGCTTGCTCAGGCAATGGTGACAGCCACCGCATGTCGATCACACGCGTTGCAATCCCCTCTTCTTCCAGTCGCTTTTGCGCTTGCTGCGAGAGATACGCGCCATTGCCGAAGGTCACGATCGCTAAGTCTGTACCTTCGCCATGCTGACCGATTTCGCCCAGTGCAATCGTTTCCGTACGCTCTGGATAAGTACCCATCCACAGCCCGTCGCCGTCCTCGTGAAGGTCGCGCATGGGGTAAAGCGCGATCGGTTCAAGGAACACCACTAAACGCTGCTCTTCGCGCGCCAGCCGAACACATTCGCGCAGCATTTTTACTGCATCCACGCCATTTGAAGGGCAGGCCAGAATTAGACCAGGAATGTCGCGCAGCACCGCTACAGAATTGTCATTGTGGAAATGACCGCCAAAGCCTTTCTGATAACCGAGCCCCGCGATACGCACGACCATCGGGTTAGTGAACTGGCCTTGCGAGAAAAACGGCAAGGTTGCCGCCTCGCCGCGCAATTGATCCTCAGCGTTATGCAAATATGCAAGAAACTGTATCTCTGGGATAGGCACAAAGCCGTTGTGCGCCATACCGATGCCCAACCCCAGAATCGATTGTTCATCGAGCAGCGTGTCAATCACACGCGCGCGGCCAAAGCGATTGGAGAGCTTTTGCGTCACGCCATAAACGCCGCCTTTCTTGCCGATATCTTCGCCCATCAGCACGATCTCTTCATGCTCAAGCATCAGATCATGGAGGGCAAAGTTGAGCAGCCGCGATAGGATCTGCGGCACCTCCATCGCCCTTACATCATCGCCGAGCACCTCGCTGCGCTTGCTCACACTTGGCCCATTGCTCAGCGCACATTCACGCGCTGTCGGGATGATGGAGGCCATCACTTGTTCAGCGGTTTCCAAACGGGGGCGCTTCTCCGCCTCTGCTGCAACGCGCTCAACCCGGGCTTCGGTTTGCGTGTAAATGCGCAGCGCTTCAACAGGCGATAGCGCACCGGCTTCATCAAGCTGGCGCACCATATGCAAGAGCGGATCATTGGCCTCTTGCGCTTCCACCTCAGCACGCGGCAAATAGCTGCTTGCAAGGTCTGCGCCTGCATGTCCGTAAAGCCTTACCATGCTCAAATGAAGGAAGGCCGGTTTGCGCCGTCGGCGCACATAGTCTGCCGCTTGTCTGGCCGCACGAAAAGTGTCGTAGATATCGAGCCCGTTCGCCGCAAAATATTCAAGGCCAGCACGCTCAGCAAAGTTAGCAGCGATCCATCCCCTAGGCGTTTTGGTCGAAATTCCGATCCCATTGTCTTCGCACACAAACAACAGTGGCAAAGGCGAAGATTGGTAACTCGTCCAAGCCGCTGTGTTGAACGCGCCTTGGGCCGTGGAATGATTGGCCGAAGCATCGCCAAAGCTGCACATGACGATCGCATCATCGCTCAACGCGCAGTGTTCAGGCCGCGCTCGGCGGGTAAGCCCGATAGAGTACGCTGCGCCGACAGCCTTAGGCAGATGGCTGGCGATGGTCGATGTCTGCGGCGGAATGTTCAGAGCTTTTGAGCCCAACACTTTATGCCTGCCGCCAGATATCGGGTCATCGCTCGAACACGCAAAGCTCAAAAGTATGTCCCAGGTAATTGACTGGCCGGGCACTTGGCGCGCGCGCTCGATCTGAAAGGCGGCATCGCGGTAATGCAGAAAAGCCATGTCCTT
>WTKI01000136.1:2285-3966 GCA_011524425.1 Altererythrobacter sp.
CGTCCCAGACGCGCTCCATATCGGTTCGTTTCAATTGAAACAACCATGGCTGTTACCTTTGAGGATATTCAGTGCATCGTCACAAGAGTATGAATTCGGAACAAGATCAGGCTATAGGCGCTATAAATTCCATAACCGATGGGCCAAATATCGGCAGGGACGCACGATTTCGACTTTCAACCTTCGCGAAAGGAAGCCAATCCATGAATTCTAGATCTCTGCTCGCTTGTACAGCTTCAGCTGCTCTTCTTGTTAGCCTGAGCGCGTGTGGCGAAACCGCTGAAACGCCTGCCACCACTGAGGAGGCCACAGGCGAAGCAAGCCCGGATAATGTCATCGAACTGCGTCAAGCCAATTTCGAAGCAATGGGTGATGCGTTCAAGGCCATTCGCGGTCAACTGGAAGGCGATAGCCCTGATTTCGCTGTGATCGAAGAAAGCGCTCAGACAATCGGTGCGCGCATGATGGCTAACAAGGATCAGTTTCCTGAAGGCACCGGAATTGATTCAGGTGCAGAAACCGAAGCGCTGGCAGTCATCTGGGAAAAGCCTGAGGATTTTGCTGCTTCTGCTGACAAGCTGATTGCTGCAAGCGAAGGCCTCGCTGCAGCTGCGGCTTCGCAAGATATTGCCGCTGTCCAAGAGGCAGTGAAGAACCTGGGCGGTTCCTGCAAAGCCTGCCACGACGTTTTCCGGCTCGACAAAGAATAAGCCAAAACGTCAGAACACGGTTCAGTCCAGTAGTGATGCGCCAATCATCGTCCGATAGGCATGTCCGGATTTGGGATGTCCCTGTCCGGCTTTGCCATTGGGCCATGGCGCTCTGCCTGCCCTTGCTCTGGTGGACTGCGGAGAATGGCCAAATGGGCTGGCATATGCGCATCGGGCTGGCGCTGCTATTTGTACTGGTGTTCCGCATCCTGTGGGGTTTCTTGGGTTCCCATACGGCGCGATTCTCAAGCTTCATTAAAGGTCCCGCTGGCGTCTGGAACTACCTCAGCGGCAAGACAATACACAACGGGATAGGCCACAATCCTCTGGGCGCTTTAAGCGTCATCGCATTGCTTGGAATACTTGCTGCCCAAGTGACGCTTGGCCTTTTTGCAGGTGACCCGTTTGACGGGGCGACCGGCCCGCTCAATGATAAGGTCGGTGTCATGACAGCCGACTGGATGACCGATTGGCATGAAACGCTGTTCGATGCGATCCTCGCATTGGTAGCGGTGCACATCGCTGCGATCTGTTTTTACTGGGTCATCAAACGCAACAATCTCGTAACGCCCATGGTCACAGGCAAACGGGGTGTTGGCGTTGCAGGCGCTCAAGGCATCACAAGCGTTCCTGTATGGCGGATCGGCCTATGCCTTAGCTTGGCCGCTGCTTTAACCGCTTGGGTCCAATTGGGTGCGCCTGGGCTTAACTGATGAACCGATTATAGCGGTCTACCACTTGCGCGAGGATTGAGAGCGCGAGTGTTTCGGGATCCCGCGATGATCCGATCAGGCCAATAGGGGCATCGATCCTTGCGATGAGGTCTTCGGAAATGCCGAGCTCTGCCAAAGCTTCACATCGTGCTGCATGTGTCCTGCGGCTTCCCATAGCGCCAACATAAAACGCCGGAGAATTGAGCGCTTCGGCTAGCAACCGCGCTTCCCAGTCATGGTCATGGAAAAGAAAAACAC
>WTKI01000014.1 GCA_011524425.1 Altererythrobacter sp.
AGGCGGATAGCATTTAACCCTCTTTTTTGGCTTTGGCGGCGGCCTTTTTCTTCTTCATGGTGTCGTGAAAGCGATCAGCCCAGCCCGGTTTGACCAATTGTTCAGCCCGCACCATGCGCAATTCGCCATCACCGACATTGCGGCTGACTGCACTGCCCGCAGCAACGATCGCGTCTGCGCCAATCGTCACAGGAGCGATCAAGGCAGAGTTTGACCCTATGAAAGCCCGCTCGCCAATCTCTGTGTGATATTTGAAATAGCCATCGTAGTTGCAGGTAATGGTGCCCGCGCCAATGTTAGCGCCCGCTCCCACTGTGGCATCACCAAGATAGGTCAAATGGCTGGCTTTCGCGCCTTCGCCAAGCACAGCGTTTTTCATTTCGACGAAGTTGCCGATGAACGCACCCTCTTCTAGGACAGCGCCCGGACGCAACCTGGCATAGGGCCCAACCTGTGCTGTAATCCCTATCTTCGCGCCTTCAATGTGGCTGAACGCCTTGATGTGGGCCCCTTGCGCAATTGAGACGCCGGGACCGAATACTACATTGGGATCAATCGTTACATCGCGTTCGATCTGTGTATCCCAACTGAAAAAGACAGTGTCGGGCGCGCGCAAAGTTGCGCCCGCATCCATCACTTCCTTACGCTTTGCTGCCTGCCATTGGGCTTCTGCAGCAGCGAGCTCAGAGCGGCTGTTAATCCCTGCCACTTCATCCGGCAGATCGGTTCGCACTGCCGCACAATTGCGCCCGTCGCTCACCGCAACATTGACGATATCTGGCAAATAATATTCGCCTTGAGCGTTGTCATTATTGACTCGCTCAAGCAGCTCAAAAAGGTCTTCCGCGCGCGCTGCCATGACACCCGAATTGCACAAACGGCACGCTCGCTCGGCTTCATTGGCATCCTTGAATTCCACCATCTTTTCAATGGTATCGTCGGAATGCGTAATCACACGCCCATATTGCAGCGGATCGTCCGGCTCAAAGCCAAGCACGACCACTGCAGGCGCATCATTTTGCCGCAAGCGCTTTAGCATGTTCTGCATCGTGTCCGGCTTGATGAATGGCGCATCACCCAGCAGCATCAGCACGTCGCCTTCAAAACCGGCGAGTGCCTGCTTGGCCTGTGCCACAGCGTGGCCGGTACCCAATTGGGGCTCCTGCACCACACATTCTGCGCGATCAGCCACTTGAGCTTCCACTTGCTCCCGCTCGTCACCCACGATGACAATCGTGCGCGCAGGATTGAGCGCTTCAACCGAGGCAAGCAGATGTTCGATAATCGGTCTGCCCGCAATCGGATGCAGGACTTTGTGCAAATCGCTGTTGAGCCGCGTCCCCTTGCCTGCTGCAAGAATGACCGCTGCAAATTCTCGTATCGTGTTCATAAACACAGCCATGCCACCAAACGCTTGCGGTTTGAAGTCGCATCCGTCACGAGCGGTCGCATGAATGACATTCCTTTTGATGCAGTGGGGTTCGATCTGGACGGCACACTGCTTGATACCTTTCGCGATCTGGGCACCGCTGTGAACCATGCGCTGGAGCTAGGCGGCTTTCAGCAAGTGTCGGTTGAAACCAGCAAAGACCTGATCGGCGGCGGCGCAAAAATCATGCTGGCCCGGGCAGTCGACGCGCAAGGCGGGATGCCCGATGATGACTTCCGCAAGCTGTATAAGGCCATGCTGCGCTATTATGCGGACCATAACGCGGTCCATACCCGGCCTTATCCCGGCGCGATAGAGGCGTTGGATGCGCTGGAAGCAGCGGGCATTAAGACTGCCGTGGTCACCAACAAGTTTGAAGGGTTTGCGCGCGACATCCTCACGCAGCTTGGCCTGATTGACCGGTTTGTAACTGTGATTGGCGGCGACAGCCTCGGCAAAGCGGCCGATGGCACATTTGTCGCAAAACCAGCGCCGGACCCGGTTATCGCCGCTCGCAATGCTTGCGATGCCGAAAACTTCG
The DNA here is from genome assembly GCA_011524425.1 of Altererythrobacter sp. Taxonomy (GTDB): domain Bacteria; phylum Pseudomonadota; class Alphaproteobacteria; order Sphingomonadales; family Sphingomonadaceae; genus Erythrobacter. The sequence continues at coordinate 1,971 of WTKI01000014.1, forward strand.
TCTTTGTTGGCGACAGTTCTTATGACGTCAAAGCAGCGCGGGCAGCGGGTGTGCCAGTCGTCGTCGCAGCATATGGTTATTGCGACGCGCCTCCGGCAGACCTAGGCGGGGACGCTGTAATTGATTCGCTTTCCGACCTTATTTTCGCTTTGAAAGCGTTGTAACGCGTCTATCTGACCCTACGGCATTGGCCCTTGGCAAAAGTGCTGTTGCAATGCAGCACACAAAATGCCACGCAGCGCCCACATTTACGTAAACGGAAGGTTTTGGAGAGCCCCCAATGAGCATCGATTTCAAAGATAAAGTCGCTATTGTCACCGGAGCAGGTGGCGGACTTGGTAAAGAATATGCGCTGGAACTCGCCCGGCGCGGCGCAAAGGTCGTCGTCAATGACCTGGGTGGATCACGCGATGGCACAGGTTCATCTGATGCCGCTGCACAGGTTGTCGCTGAAATTGAAGCGGCTGGTGGTGAAGCCATGGCCAATGGCGGCTCTGTCACCGAATATGACCAGATGGAAAAGATGGTCGCTGACGCCAAACAGAAATGGGGCGGCGTGCATGTCCTCATCAACAATGCCGGCGTGTTACGGGACAAGACTTTCGCCAAGATGGATCCGGCTGATTTCGAATTTGTCGTGAAAGTGCACCTTATGGGTTCAGCTTTTGCCACAAAGGCATGCTGGGAATTGTTCCGCGAACAGGCCTATGGGCGTGTTCTGATGACAGCCAGCTCAACCGGCCTGTTCGGCAATTTCGGTCAGGCAAACTATGGCGCAGCCAAGCTTGGTCTGGCTGGTCTGACTAAAACGCTCCAGTTGGAAGGCGCGAAGTACAACATCAAAGTGAACACGCTTTCGCCTGTTGCTGGCACCCGCATGACAGAAGACCTCTTCCCGGAAGAAGCGTTTAAACTGTTCGATCCGGTGAATGTTGTGCCTGCAGCGCTGTTCCTTGTGAGTGAAGACGCACCTACCAACGCTATCGTCGGCGCAGGCGCAGGCGGCTATCACAGCGCTTGGACAGTCATGAACGACGCTGTGTGGTTGCCAGATGGCGAGCGTACGGTTGAAGGCTTCGCTGCCAATTGGGAAAAGATCAACGAATATTCCAATCTGAAGGCGCCGCAGTCGGGTTCAGAACAGTCAGGTGCTATTCTGACTGCGATGCAGAAAGTGACCGGTACAGGTCCTTCAAGCGCGCGGGGATAATTTTCCGCCTGTTTGAAGAAACGATTGCGTTTCAAGATAGACCTCGCCCATATTCGGGCGGGGTTTTTCTTTGGGGGGTTTTATGGACGACTTACCGGTCCTTAAACAGCGAGCTTTGTTTGCAACTATTGCCTGCTGGATTGTCGCTGTGCTGGCTGCGGGCATGGTGTTCGGCGAATTGGCACATCTGGCAGGCATCGTGGATTTGCTAGCTGTGGAATTGGATCCTCTCAGCGCGCTCGTAGCGATGCTCTATTTGGCGTTTCTGATCGCCTTTCTGGTGTCCGTGGTTCTTGTCGCCATGTGGATCCATCGGGCTCACAAGCGTCTTCAAGAGGCTGGTCATGCGTTAAACTTTACTCCGGGGTGGGCTGTCGGGTGGTATTTCATACCCATTGCCAACCTTGTTCAGCCCTACAACGCCATGAAAGAGCTATGGAATTTGAGCCATGGCGAGGATGAAGAATTCAAGAATGAAGGAAACGGCCGGCTCGGCTTGTGGTGGGGTATGTGGCTTGTAGGAAACATAGTCTCCAACATTTCCCAGCGGATGGTTGAATCAGAATCAGCAGACTGGATCCAGATAGGTTTTGTCCTCGGCGCAATAGGAGCGGCAGGAACCCTCGCAGCGGCAGTGTTGCTAGCCGGAATCATAAAGCAGGTAACAAAGGTTCAAGAATCCGGCGTCATGAGCGCACAGATTTTCGAATAGGAGCAATTGTGACCGCACAAAATCTCGTTACGGTCGGTCTTATCGCCCGAATTGGATGCTGGACTGTGG
>WTKI01000110.1 GCA_011524425.1 Altererythrobacter sp.
ATTGGCAAATGCATGCATGCAAGCGAATCTATTACAGCCCTGCTAAGGGGCCGCAAGTAAAGATCGCGCAACACATGTTGCGCCAGTTAGCGTCCAATCAACTTTTGCGCCATTTGATCTGCGACTTCGTTTGCAGCCATTCCTGATTTTTCAGATTCATCCCAAACAGCTTCGAGGCGCGCGGGGATGTTATCGATACGTTTGTAGATCGCTTCATCATCCGCGTCGTCAATCTTGCGCAACACATTGATGATCCCGCCAGCATTGATCACATAGTCAGGGGCGTAAAGGATACCGCGCTCTTGCAACAACCTGCCTTCATTTCCGGTCGCGAGTTGGTTGTTCGCGCCCCCTGCGATGGCTTTAGCGGTAATGTTTTCAATCGATTGCTCAGTCAGGATTGCGCCCAGGGCATTGGGACTGACAATATCGACCGCTTGAAACAAGATGTCCGCGCTTGACGCGGCATCGCCCCCCAATTCCTCTGCAAGAGCCTTTGCGCGCGCTGTGTCGATGTCCGCCAATATCAATTGCGCGCCAGCTTCCGCACAATAACGCGCTGCGCCTCCACCGACACTGCCGACACCTTGGATCGCTATGCGCACACCTTTAAGGCCGTCAGCGCCCAGCGCGCGCTTGGCCGCAGCCTCAATGCCCAGAAACACTCCGCGTGCTGTGTAGGGCCCTGGATCACCGCCTTGGCCGGGCAGTCCGGCCACATTTTGCGTATGTTGCGAGATCGCAACCATGTCGGCTTCGCTCATCCCGACATCTTGTGCAGTGATATACCGGCCGGCGAGACCGTCGACAGCTTTGGCAAAAGCCGCGAGCATAGCAGGCGTTTTCGTGCGCGCTTCATCTGCGACGATCACAGCTTTGCCGCCGCCCGCGGGCAGGTCCGCCATCGCGTTCTTGTAGCTCATACCGCGGCTCAAACGCAGCGCATCGCGGATCGCAGCTTCGCCATCGGCATAATGCCAAAAGCGCGTGCCGCCCGCAGCCGGTCCCAAATGGGTTGAATGGATTGCGATAATCGCTGTCAGGCCGCTCGCATGGTCGCGCACGCAGTGCACTACCTCATGGTCATCAAAATCGGCAAAGTCCCAAATCGCGCTCATTGCGAAACCCCTGCATATCCAAATGCAGCCAACGCTTGCAACCGAGGGAAAAAATGGGGCGATCGAGGGGTCTCGAACCCCCGACCTCCGGTACCACAAACCGGCGCTCTAACCAACTGAGCTACGATCGCCACAAGCCTCAAATACGATTGCACGCAGTGCTGCGTAGACGGGGCTGATACGCGCCTTGGCGAGCCGGTCAAGACTGGCCATGACGGGGGCGAGCCTGTTGCATAAACATATGAGTTTGGGAAGCGAAAACTGCATGGAATGGCATCGCTTGTAATTTTATTACGCAGCCTGAGATACGACACAATCCCTTCGCAGTCTGCTCCCGTCAGGCGCCAGTCCGATTCTCGGTAGAGCCTGACAAACAAAAGGCGGCCCGCAATGGACCGCCTCTCGCTTGCAGCACGAAGCCACAAATGACCCGATGGGCTTATTTCTTGAGCGACAAACCGCCAAAACGCTTGTTGAAGGCTGCAACACGGCCACCCTCTTGAATCTGCTGCTTACCGCCTGTCCAAGCCGGGTGGCTGGTCGGGTCGATATCAAGCGCAAGGGTATCGCCTTCGCTGCCCCAAGTGGAGCGCGTCTGAAACTCTGTACCATCAGTCATTTTGACTGTGATCATGTGATATTGTGGGTGCCCTTCGGCTTTCATCTCAAATATCCTTCATAGCTTCGGAACGGTTCCGACCGGTCCAGCTGTTGATGGGCCCAATATTCTGGGAAAGGCGCGCGGTTAGAGCGTAGCTGCGCAAATTGCAACCCTATTCCGGTGCATCCGCGATCATTGCAGTAAAAGCGACTTCGCAAGTCACAGTCCCTTCAACGCTTGCCTTGCCTGCAAATTTGCAAACCCGCGCACGCTTCTGGACAAATTCCGCATGCAAGTCGAGCAAGCAACCCGGCTCTACCGGCGCGCGAAACTTCGCGTTTTCAATCGCCATGAAATAGACCAGCTTGCCTGATCCGGCGAGACCGAGCGACTCAACCGCTAGAACGCCTGCTGCTTGCGCCAGCGCTTCAATCTGCAACACGCCGGGCATGATCGGTCTTCCGGGGAAGTGCCCCTGAAAGAATTGCTCGTTCATAGTCACAGCTTTGACGGCGTGGATACGCTCATCCACCACAAGCTGTTTCACCCGGTCAACCAGCAGCAGAGGGTAGCGATGCGGCAACCGTTCCAGCACCTGTGTTACGTCAAATGCCAAGTCGCTCATCGCAGCCCCCTATGTCTCGCTCAACAATGTCCGCTCTTAACGGCCAGCTGGCGCCTGTGTGTTGCCTTGCTGTTGCTGAGCTGCTTGCTGCTGCGCCTGAATGGCGGCAATCGCATTGATCGCCTGCGAAATCTGCTGATACATAGCAAGCGAGTTACGGCGCGGCTGCCAGCCTTGCGGAGGTACGATGCCGACGCTTGCAACCTTGCTGTTCAGAGCGGTTGTCACCTGACCTGTAATGTTCGCTTCCTGAGGGGCGTAGACAACGCTGTCTGGCGCAAGAACCACTTTGATATTCTGCTGCGTAACGACCTGCTCCAGCGAAGGTCCATATTGCGCCATGATCTGTTCCACAGCGTAAAGGCGTGCGGCTTCCACTTGATTGTTGAAACCTGCCATCTCTTGCTCGATCGCCTGCAAGCGGGTTGCTTGCGACGAGTTTTGCGCAGCGGTCTGCTCAGCTTCGTCAAGCTGGCCGTCATTGTTTGTATCGAGCTGCTGCAACAATGTCTGGCTCTCAGTGTTGAGGCGCTGCATGCTGTCAATTTGCGGCTTGTAGGTCGTGTTGATTTGCTCGTACGCGGTTTTCAGCGCTTCGGTATTGATGATTGCCAAAGGTGCATTGATGGTCGCCATACGGCCTTCAACCTGAGCTGATGCCGGGACAGCCGCTACAGCCATAGCTGCGAGGCTCGCAGCGGCGAGCGTTTTCATAACTGGTTTCATTAGAATTGCGTTCCTACGTTGAATGTAAATGTTTTTGTATCATCGCCTTCTACGCTCTTGAGAACGCGGGCGAAATCGATCCTGAACGGACCAAAGGGCGAGTTCCAGTTCACGCCAATGCCGACAGCAATACGCGGTGAAATGGTGTCCCCGAAGAAGACTTCCTGGAAGCCGGCTTCATAAATGGGTTCGTTCAATGTTGTTCCGTCGGCGGCAATTGAGTTGGTTGTGACGACCAGACTTTGCGCGCCGGTATCCGGATCTGTCTCGAGCTCCTGGAAGAGCAGATTACCGTCATCATCGGTCTGCTGACCACCGCCCAAGGTGATCAGGTTTGGTCGCGTCACATTAAACAAAGAACCGATATCCGCGAATATTGACGGTCTAAGGCCAAGTTCCCGGGCACCCGTTCCCAGCGGAATTTCCAGCTCTGCACGGCCTAGATAATAGGCGCGCCCGCCAATCGCATCGCCAGTGAAGTTGTTGTTGCTTGCCCGCACATTTTCGAGCGTATCCAGCACGGGCGGTGTGAATGGATCGCCATCATCATCGATAAAGGGCAAGCGCACCACGCGAGGACCAACGCCGCGAATATCGAAACCGCGAATTTGCGGTTCACCCAGGAAGAAACGGTCGGTTAGTCGAACATCGTCGACCCCTTCCTCGCCGCGGTTTTCAAAGGATTGGATAATCCCGCCTTCAGCAGTGACTGAGAAAATCCAGCCGGGCAGAACTTGCCAATATTGCGCGGCTTTACCGGTCAACCGGCCGTAACGAACCGAGCCGCCAAGGCCCGCGACCTGCCCGGTCACAGTCACGTTACGTCCGCGTGTCGGACGCAAGCGACTGTCGAGCGTATTATAAGTCAGGCTCAGCCCGAGAATTGAG
>WTKI01000319.1 GCA_011524425.1 Altererythrobacter sp.
CAAAGACACCGCCCGATAGCGCAAGCAGCGGCCATCCCACGATCTCCCAATCCAATAGCAATAGGAACACTAGGCTGATCGCAATTGCGATCACACCAAATTTGCGTCCTTCAGGGTGGATAGGAGGCCAGCTCCAGCCCACTTCCCCGCGACCTTGATTATCGAGTATTTCACCTGCCATTGGTGCCACCTAATGCCTTTGCACATCGCTAACAAGCCGTAGCGGTTCTCTTCTCCTTGGATTGTTCAAGGCCAAATCCAGTAGTCAATGGTTAACCAAACTCGGTTATCGAGCGCAAAGATGGCTGAGAGTTCACAAAATTCTGCGTTAACATCGATCGCCAGCGCGCAAGTCACTCTGCGCCTGCTGCTAAGCGATGTGCCTGTATTCGCTGTCGCTTTAGCGTTATTTGCTTTCTGCATTGGGCTGTTTGTGAGCTATGGAATATCCATCGGCCCGGACCTTATCCTTGCCAATGGCCGGCTCTACATGCTGTCAGGCTTCGCATTGCTTGTGCTGGATGCCGCCTATTCGCTGTTCCGCAACAAGCCCGAGGAACCTACCCGTTTCCTGTTGGAGACTTACCGCAATCGGCTGACCAGCGCGCCAGTTATTGCCAGTGTGCCGGCGTTTGTCTTGATCATCGTCTTCATGCCATTCTTCTCAAAGCTTAAGTCAATGATCCCTCTGTTTAACGAGTTCAGTTGGGATGCGACATTTGTGGCCTGGGATCGCGCGATTTTTGCAGGGTATGATGCTTGGCAAGTGCTCCAGCCTGTGTTTGGCTATCCGATCGTTACAGCAGGTATGGCTGTGCTTTATCACGCGTGGATGCTGCTGATTTATGCAGGAACGATCTTCTTCCTGTTCTATCGCAAAGGCGCCGCCATTCGCCGCGAGTACCTCGTCGGATTCTTCCTCATCTGGACTGTCATCGGAGGAGGCATGGCGACTTGGCTCGCATCTGTCGGACCGTGCTTTGTCGGACCAATCCTTGGCGACCCGACTTTTGATGCGCAAATGGCCTATCTCAATGAAGCGAATGAAAAGGTGCCGATCCTGACCCTGCATGTGCAGGACCTGCTGCTGGATTGGTACAACGCGGGCGAGCGCGGCCTGGGCAGCGGAATTACCGCAATGCCTTCCATGCATGTCTCTATGGCTATGCTGTTCTGGCTCGCAATCCGCCGCGTATCGCAGCGCGCAGGACAGTTCTTCTTCGTGTTCCTGATCCTGATCTGGATCGGTTCAGTGCACCTGGCCTATCACTACGCCGTTGACGGTCTCGTATCAGTGATCGCGACAGCGTTCGTGTGGAAGCTTGCTACCGCTATCATTGCAGGATGGGACGCCTTTCTTGCAAACCGCGATCAAGCGACTTTGCGCACAAACACCGTGCCCGCTGAATAACCTGCGCCAAAGCTGCAAATAAGGCCGGTATCGCCAGAAACCAGATCATCGCTATGCTGGTGGAAAGCGATAATCGATCCTGCGCTTGAAGTGTTGCCATAGGTATCAAGAACCGTCGGGCTTTCATCTTCAGTGGCTTCGTGACCAAGCACACGCTGAGCGATCAAGCGGTTCATCCCAGCATTTGCCTGGTGTAGCCACAAGCGCCGCAAAGCCTGCGGATCAAGTTCCAGCCTCACCGCTTCCTCGATGATCATTTGCGCTACCATCGGGACAACTTCCTTGAAGACTTTGCGACCTTCCTGAATGAACAGCTTGTCAGCATTGCCCGCATTTTCCGGCGCAGCACGGTTCAAAAAGCCGAAATTGTTGCGAATATTGTTCGAGAAGACAGTCTTCAGCTTAGTGCCCAGAATGTCCCAGTGCCGGGCGGGCGCTTTGTCGCGCGCTTCTACAAGAACCGCTGTTGCTACATCGCCAAAAATGAAGTGGCTATCACGATCGCGCCAGTTCAAATGACCCGAAGTAATTTCAGGGCTGACGACCAGTACACTGGTGGCATTGCCCGCGCGGATATAGTCAGCGGCCGTCTGAATCCCGAAAGTGGCTGAAGAACACGCCACATTCATATCGAAGCCGAAGCCATCAATCCCAAGCGCGTCCTGAATCTCCACCGCCATGGCCGGATAGGGCCGCTCCATATTGGAAGCCGCGCACAGAACCGCATCGACGTCCTTTACGTCCCGCTCAGCGCGCTCCAGTGCTTGATTGCATGCTTTGACACCGATCTCTGCCATCATGGAAAGCTCGTCATTGCTGCGTTCTTCCCAACGCGGAGCCATGATGTCTGTATCCAGCACCGGCTGCTTGGCAATCACGTGACGCGCTTTGATGCCGCTGGCCTTTTCGATGAATCCCACTGAGCTATGCTCTAGCGCTGAAACTTCACCGGCTGCGATCGCGTCTGCATGTTCGGCGTTATGTTTATCAACGAAAGCATTGAAGCTGGCGACCAGCTCTTCATTCGTGATGCTATCTTCTGGTGTGAACAGTCCGGTTGAACTGATGACGGGATGGTTTTGGTCAGACATGATGTTTGCGGTAGTATTTACAGCAAGTTCGGGCAAGCATTGCGGATGGCTTGTTGACAGCAACCGCGCGCTTCGCCAAAGGGGCGCGTCTCGGCAATACGGTGTCTTTAGACACCACCCATTGGACAGCGGTTTACCGCAGTATCAATCCGGCAAGTGGACAGGTGGCCGAGTGGTTAAAGGCAGCAGACTGTAAATCTGCCCGCGCAAGCGTACGCTGGTTCGAATCCAGCCCTGTCCACCACCGGCTTTTCTGTGACACTTCCCCTTCCCCTGCAGCCCAAGCGCTGGCATGGCGCTATCATTATGTCGAAGAACAAGAAGAAAGCACTGCGGGGACGCGCAGGCCGGATGAAAGGCGGACGCGGTTCCGGCAAAGCCACCGCCGGCAATGTGCGGCTTTGGGGCCGGCATGCGGTGGAAGCGGCACTGAAGAACCCTGCACGCCAGCATCGCAAATTGTGGGCAACGCGCGATGGGATCGATTCGCTGGATGGCGAATTGCCGCCAGACTTCCCGATCGAGTACGCCGACGTTACCGATCTGGCCCGTCTGGTTGCCAAGGATGCGCCGCATCAAGGCCTGGTGCTTGAATGCCTCCCACTGGAAAACAGCTTTCTGGATGAATTCACGCCTGCACAAGCCGATCGCCCACTGGTCGTGCTGGATCAAGTGACCGACCCCCACAATGTTGGCGCGATATTGAGATCAGCTGCCGCTTTCGGCGCGGCTGCCATTGTTACACAAGACCGCCATGCCCCCCCTGAATCAGGAGTTGTGGCGAAGTCTGCTTCGGGTGCTTTGGAAGTGGTCCCATGGGTTCGCGTGGTCAATCTGTCTCGCGCGCTCGATGAAATGGCGGATGCCGGCTATTGGCGGATAGGATTGACGGGACACGCGGACGAAACCCTTGCAAGTGCATTACCCGCCGGGCCGGTTGCGCTGGTGCTTGGCGCTGAAGGCGAAGGCCTGCGTCACAATATCGAGCAGCACTGCGACGCGCTCGCCAAACTGCCGATCACGCGAGATATTGAAAGTCTTAACGTTAGTAATGCAGCAGCAATCGCGCTTTATGCTACAGCCACACGAGAATTTGAGGGGTAAATAGCCATGCTTGCACGTTTTCTGTTTGTCCTCGCAGCACCGTTGCTGCTGACAGGTTGCCTGATTTCTCCAGGCAAGTTCGCATCCACATTGGACCTCAATGAGGATGGCACTTTCGCATTTACCTATGAAGGCGAGATTTTCTTTCTCGGCCTCAGCCAACTGGCGCAAATGGGCAATGCAGCAGAAACTTTCGAGCCGGATGGCTGTTTCGACGAAGAGACTTTTGCTGATCGCGAATGCACTGAAGAGGAAATTGCAGAGCAACGCGCGGAATGGGATGCCGGCGCAGCTGAGCGCGCTGCCGAAGCGCAAGAAGATGCAGAGGAAATGGCAGCAATGATGGGC
>WTKI01000360.1 GCA_011524425.1 Altererythrobacter sp.
TGCCACCTCCAACTGCTTGAACGGGTTAGTGACGGCATTGAAATAGGACTTGCCGAGCAGCTCGATTGCGCTGGGGACTTTCTCCGGCTTCCATGAATCCTTGGCTTTTGGGGGCGTCACATCTGGCGTCAGGGTGTGGGTCGCTTCCATCAGATCAATTCCGCTCATCCCGTCAATGGCTGCATGATGCACTTTCGTGACCATCGCAAAGCTGCCTTTGGGAATGCCAGGAATATTGTCGAGCCCTTCAACGACAGTGAATTCCCAAGGGGGCCGCTCCAGATCGAGCGGTCGCGCAAAGATACGCGCTGCTTGAATACATAACTGCCGCCAATCGCCGGGCTTTGGCAAAGCGACGTGGCGAATGTGATATTCCAGATCGAAATCCGGGTCTTCAATCCAGTAAGGATAGTCGAGATCCATCGGAACCCGCACCAGCCGTTGGCGGATTGTCTTGGACAATTGCATGCGGCTTTCAAAGAAGCTCAAAATATCTTTGAACCTGACAAAGCCATCTGGAGCGGTCGCCGGATTGTATATCAATATCGAACCGATATGCATCGGCGAATTGCGCGTCTCTAGCGCGACGAAGCTAGCGTCCATGCCTTGCAATTGGCGCAAGGGTCTCTCCTCCTTCAGTCGGCGATTGCCGGTTCCCCAAGGGAAGAGACTAGCAGAATTGCGCTGCGATGCACAACATTACGCCTGCGGCAGGACATGACGCTACGGCATGTGAGGCCTTGCTGCGGAAAAGTCAGTGAAGAGCGCTCGCGTGCCTGATCTTTAGAGCGAATCCCCGGCGGCCACGCCGCTCGCCCAGGCCCATTGGAAATTGTAGCCGCCTAACCATCCGGTCACGTCAACCGCTTCGCCAATCGCATAGAGACCGGGCACGGTCTTTGCTTCCATGGTCTTGGAAGAGAGTTCTGCGGTCGATATTCCGCCTATCGTCACTTCGGCTTTAGCAAAACCTTCTGAGCCATTGGGGTGAAATGGCCAACGCGCCAAGCGTTCTTGGGCCGCACGCAAAGCCTTGTCCGATGCGTTATTAAGCTCTGCTGTGATTCCAAGCTTTTCTGCTAGGATGTCAGCCAGCCGATCTGGCAGCAATTCGCGCAAGATTTGTCGTAGGCTCGCTTGCGGAGTCGTTCGTTTGCGCTCCAGCAGCCAGTCCGATGGCAAACCAGCTGTGAAATTGATCACAATCGGTTCGCCTGGCTTCCAATAAGATGATGCCTGCAGGATCGCAGGGCCGGACAGCCCTCTATGCGTGAACAGTGCCGCTTCAGCAAAGCTGGTCTTTCCGGCCGTGGCGACCACGGGTGCGCTGACGCCGGAAATTTCGCGGAACAACACTTCCTCCCCGCCTAAGGTTAAAGGGACAAGGGCAGGGCGGGGCTCCACCACCTTCAAACCGAACTGCCGTGCAAGGTCATAGGCAAAGCCGGTCGCACCCATTTTCGGGATGGATGGCCCGCCTGTTGCTATTACCAAGCGGCTGGCAGTGGCAATGTGTCCGTTTGACATGATCGCAAACCGCTCACCATCATGTTCAACACGGGATATGTCAGCGTCGCATCTGACCTCAACATCGCCCTTGTCACACTCAGCGAGCAGCATTGCGACGATCTGTTTGGCAGAGCCATCGCAGAACAATTGCCCGAGCGTTTTCTCGTGCCAGGCAATGTCATAGCTTTCGACCAAGTCCAGAAAATCGCGCGCGGTATACCGGGCAAGCGCTGACTTGGCGAAATGCGGATTGGCTGAGAGATAGTTTGCCGGCCCCGCGCCGATATTGGTGAAGTTGCAGCGCCCCCCACCAGAGATCAGGATTTTTTTGCCTGGCTTCTGAGCACGCTCCAGCACAAGCACGCGCTTGCCGCGCAGGCCAGCGCGCGCCGCGCACATCAGGCCAGCAGCGCCTGCGCCTAAAACAATGGCATCGAAGCTATCAGGCATGAATTTCTATCTCGAGACGGTCTCAGCCGAATCGCGCCGCGCAATGAAATAAAGGCCAGCGCCTACAACAACAAAACCGATAAACGTCATCCAGGATTGCTCGCTTGCATGTGTAGAGACCCAGATGGAAGAGCCCAATGCAAGAATAGCTACTGCAAAATGGAGCGGGTTGGTTCTACCCTCGCGCTGTTCAAGTACCGGTAAAGCGCAAGCTGTTATCACATAGGTCAGAAGGCGCGTCAGCGTGCTGGCAGCGGCAAGCGCTGCAAACCCACCGGTTAGGCTGAACAGTGCGGCGATCGCTCCATAGAATACGATCGCATTCGATGGCGTCAAGAAACGTGGGCTGACCCTCCTGAACCAACTGGGAAGCATGCCTTGTTCTGCCATCCCGTAAGACATGCGGGGCATTATGATCAGGCTACCGAAATTGTTGGCCATGATGGAAAAGCCCGCTGCAAGTACGATCATCACCGTACCGATTTGGCCCAGAGCAATTTCTGCCGCTCCGGCAAGGGCGTTGTCATTACCGGTAGGTTCAGTCGCAATGGCAAGATAAGCCCAGATCACGAGAACATAGACGAGCGTGACCCCAATCAGGACTGAGATCAGTACGCGCGGCAATTCCCGTCTGGGGCTCTTCATTTCACCGGCTGGAATTGTAACAGATTCAAATCCAATAAAAGCATAGAAAGTCAGGAGGATAATTGTCTCGACTTGGCTGAATTCAGGTAGCGTAACTCGAGGCGCGCTATAGCTGCCAAATGCTGCTGCGAGCACCAATATCCCCAGCGGAGCAAGCTTGAGCACGGTGAGCACTCCCAGCGCGTTAACAGAGCTTCGCATCCCGACGAGATTAATCACTGTCATGACAAGTATTGTCATCACGACGGCGATTGGTCCGATCACGGGCCCTTCGAGGACCGGAAACAGCGCCGCAAAATAGCTCACCATAACATGGGTGTTCGCGGCCAACGCAGTCAGCCCTGAGCCGTACCGCCCCCAGCCTGCTTGAAATCCGATGAAGTTTCCGAACGCGGCCTGACCATAAAGAACTGGCCCACCAGTTCCGTCAAACCGGGTGGCTAACCAGGCGAACACGAACCCTATTGGCAGGATCAAGATCAAACCCATGACAATCATCATCGGTGCAAAGCTGCCTACAGCAGCAACGAGAACTGCTGGCAGTGCAAAGATCCCCGATCCTATCATCCCGTTGATCTGGAACAGCGACCCTCCGCCAAAGCCCACTGTGCGCGGCGGTGCGACTGATTGTGTCATGCAAACTCCCTGTTCCTTGCTGCATGCGTTCGCACGGGCTGCGCGCATGCGCAAGCAAAGCTGTGGGTTGTCTGCCATGGAGTAAGGCAAAGCAGAGGCGTGCAATTGAGTTGATGGCAGGGAAGCTCTATCTCTTTGCGCAATGGCTGACACAAAGGCAGGATCTCCGCACGACCCGAGAGGCAAAGAGCGCTTTAATGAAGCGCGCGCGGCGAATACCGTTGCCAGCGCGCAGCCTGACTTGGAAACCGGCATCAAGGCGATCCGCGAGACTGTGGCGACGTTGAAACCTGTCCCGGGTGTCTACCGGATGTGCGATGCGCGCGGGGATGTGCTCTATGTTGGCAAAGCGCGCAGTCTCAAAGCGCGCGTGCCCAACTACACGCAGATCAAGCAGCTCTCCAACAGGCTCACCCGCATGGTCAGCCAGACGCGCAGCATGGAGATTGTGACGACGAACTCCGAGGCAGAAGCGCTGCTTTTAGAAGCGCAGTTGATCAAGCGGTATCGCCCGCCCTTCAACGTGCTGCTGCGAGATGACAAGAGCTTTCCGTTCATCTTGCTGCGCGCGGATCATGATTATCCGCGCATCATGAAGCATCGCGGTGCGCGGCGAGCGAAAGGCAATTATTATGGCCCGTTTGCAAGCGCTGGCAGCGTCAATTCGACGATCAACGCGCTGCAAAA
>WTKI01000423.1 GCA_011524425.1 Altererythrobacter sp.
AATTTTACGCTGGAGCAGCAGCCTATTTTGCCATCGGTGATGGCGTTCAAATGCTCCTTTGGGTGTCGCTTCTTGGCGTCGCCCTTATGCTCAGCTGGATGGTGCTGAGGCGCATTATCTCCAAAGGCGATCGCGGAATTACCGGCAATCATGCGCTGTTTCCATACGGCGTAGCCATTATGGCAGGCACTTCAGCATTGGCATGGGTTCAATCTCCCATTTTCTGACAATTGCAATCAAACCCTTTGCGAAGACGCAATACCGTGGCAAATACCTATGTCATGGCAGCATCGGCGGCCTTTAAGGAACCAAATTCCAGCCAATCCTCGGCACCTACGGGGACGATTTTGTTGATCGCGGCTTTGCTGGGATTAACAGCCGGACTGTTCCTGTCTGTATCTCCTGTGGTTCAAAAATGGGCTGGTCTCGATACAAGCCGCCCTTTGAGAGTGGCTCTGCCAGAAGTCCGCGTCGCATCGCCTTCGCTTGATGTCTTGAAGACCTCGGACGCTCCTGAAAGCCGCACAAATGCGCAAGAATCAGGTACACAGATTTCGCCCGAAGCTGGCGCCGCGCCGTCAGCAGAAGCGAGCGGGCGCGCTCAGCAACAAAGCGGGGCAACTTCGATTCCAACCCGGCCCGGAGGCATGCTCGCGCTTGATTATGACCTTGCTGAATTTGCCGCGGCAAACAGCACTTCAGGCTCCTCAGACGGCAATATTGAAACGTCTATGCCCTTGCTGGTGGATGGCGTGGAAAGCGGTACCGCCAAGATTCAAGTCGCCGATAATGCGCAAATCCTGATTGCGACCAGCTCTGTTGCAAGGGCAGTGGGAGCGAGAGCTTCCGCCCTGTCGCCGCGACTATCCTCTGCATTGGAAAGCGGATCAGGCTACCTGCCATTTTATGAGCTGCGCGCTGCTGGCATTGATGTGCAGTATGATCCCATCCGGGACCGCCTGGCTCTTACCCTGCCAAGCTGACGTCATGCATGCGTTTGTGCTCAGCGCAACTGCGGCTATCTATGACTGCGCATGATTGAATCGATCGACATCACACTGCGATTTCTTGCTATTGGCGCAAGCCTCTTATTGCTCACCTTGCTGGTATTCGGGAAGGTCCGTACGAGTATCAAGGTTCCGCTTGTCGGGCTCTTGCTTGGCGCGATGGCCTATTTGCTCAATTCATCGCCAGCAATCCGTGAATTCATCCCGCTGTTGCGTTTTATAGACTTGTTGTCACTGTCGGTCCCGTTTTGGTTGTGGCTATTTGCTCGCCGACTGTTTGAACGTGAGCCTGACCAGCGATTGTTTTGGGGTTTGGTCGTGGTCCAAATCCTGTGCTGGTATTTTGGCAATTTCCAGCCATGGTCCCGGCCGGTTGGGTTCTACATCATTCATTTTGTCGGAATCGCATTAGTGTTTGATCTCATTCGCGTGGCGTTTGCAGGGCGCGAGGATGACCTCATCGAGAAACGTCGACTCATACGCCTTTGGTTGCCATTGCTCGTTGGGATCCAGTCTGGCGGAGTGCTGATGTTCGAACTGGTGCTGGGCGATGCAATATCGTTAAGCTGGGTGCAGATGGTCAATGCCGGGCTAATCCTGTTGCTATGCCTTTTCGCCGGCCTTGCACTGCTTACGCCGGATCCCGAGCTTTTGGTCCAGTCGGGGAAGGATCACCCCGCCTCCCGCAATTCTCAGCCTGACCTGTCCGCATCCGAGCATGTCCTATCTGAAAAGCTGAACGCTGCCATGGAAGAGCGCTATTACCGCACACCCGGCCTAACGATCGCGACGCTCGCAGATCATTTGGAGGTGCCAGAGCATCGGCTGAGAGCGCTGATCAACAAGCGCCTAGGTCATCGCAACTTCTCTGCATTCCTCAATGGCCTGCGCATTGCTGAAGCGCGTGAAATTCTGGCTGAAAAAACGCAGGTTGATACGCCGGTGCTGACAATTGCGATGGATCTTGGATACAATTCCCTGGCGACGTTCAATCGCGCCTTTCGTGCAGAAAGTGGAACAACTCCAACAGATTACCGCCGCGAAAAGCTTGGCAAGGAGCATAATCAAAACTGAAAAACTCTCCGCATTTGCGAAAATGCATAGGTTTTTTCAGCCCTGCAGAGAATCACCAGAGGAATTCGGTCACCTTCACCTCATCAATCAAGAGAGATGGAGCCGACCATGACTAACCCGACAGCAACTGATCCCACATTGCTCGCACGCATAGGCGACCACATGATGTGGGGTATCTACTTGGATTTCTCACGCTACATTATTGCCGCCGGTTTGATGTTTGCCATTCTGCTTGTGTTTAAGAGCTGGGCGAATAGCCGGCGCATTCAGGAACGGCGCGCGAAGGCGACGGATTATCGCAGAGAACTGCTTTCGTCACTGCGCACGGTTTTCTTTTTTGCCGTAACGACCATCAGCACAATGCTGTTGCGCGATGCCGGCGTTATCAAACTCGAGCTCCATGAATTCTCAACTTGGATTCTCGTGGCTCAGATTGGCGTAATGGTCCTAGTGCATGACGCCTACTTCTATTGGCTACATCGCACGATGCACCATCCGAAGTTGTTCCGCACCTTGCATCTGCATCACCACAAGTCGCGCACCCCTACCCCTTTCACCGCATACAGTTTCTCTGTTGGTGAAGCGGTTCTGGAAGCTGCCTTTGTGCCACTATTCCTGCTCATGACGAGCCTTGCAGGCATAGCCTATGCCGGGATGGCCGTTCTGTTTTTCATCTGGATCCAGATTGTACGCAATGTGATGCAGCATGCTGGCGTCGAACTGCACCCTGCTGGCTGGGTTGATAGCAAGTGGACTGACTGGATCAGCACGACCACACACCACGATCTTCATCACAGTGAAGGCCGCTACAATTATGGGTTCTACTTCACCTTCTGGGACCGCTGGATGGGTACAGAGCATCCTGAATATAAACAGCGCTTCCGCGAAGTCGCCAAACCCGTAGTCGTGAGCCGCGGATTGGCAGAGAAGTTAAGCATCAGTGTAATGGCCGTCCTGGCCACCTCAGCCACCCTTCACAGCGGGCTGCAAACAATGGGTCTGTCTTTGATCTAGCGTTGCGTGTTCCGCATTCGTCTCCTCGCAGGCCTTATCCCCAAAGTTAGCGCCTGCGATCTCCGGCGGTCGCCCCTCTCTCGCGGGCGGCCGCCTTTCTTATGAAGCGCTGCGAAGATTATACAGCACGAGAATTCCATTCCGACGCGAGCACTGCCCAATAATATTCATCGCACCAACCAAGATGGGTTTTGGCATTCTGAATGAAATGCGCTTCGCGGCGGAAGCCCAACTTCTCCAATATCCGGTTGGATGCAAGATGGCGCGGATCCGTACTCGCAGTGATCCGGTGGTGGTCTTCTTCTTCGAAAAGATACTGCATCAGCCGCGCAGTGCATTCCGTGGCAATGCCAGCGCCCTGGCAATGCTCAGCGACCATATAGCCCACTTCGGATTGCCGCTCGCTGGTTGGAACCGCAACCAGACGCGCGACAAATCGCCCGCTGTCGGGTTCTATTGCGGCCCAGCTGCGTCCATTCCAGTCCGGATCGCACAACCAGTCACCAAGTGTCTCGACAGTCTCGAAGGCACCTTGCCAAAGATACCGGCATTGCTCGGGATCAGAAAGCGTTGGAAACAGCGCCTCTGCATCGTCACGAACAAGCGGCCTCAATATGAAGCGCTCTGTTTCCAGTGTCGGCGTAGCGAGCGCGCTTGGCATCAGGCGCTCAAATGGGCGACCAGCGCTTTGACTTTCTTTTGCCTCCATTGCGGCAATGGAGCCACCAACCAATACGCTCTCTGGCTCGGTTGAGGATCGCCGTCCGCGACAAGCTTACCGCTCTCCAAAGCATCTGCAACAAGCGGTAACGGAAGGACTGTCTTGC
>WTKI01000251.1 GCA_011524425.1 Altererythrobacter sp.
AGCATCATGTCGCGCGCTTCAGCCAGCTCGCTGTCATCGCCAGGATCAAGCGCTTCCACAGCGTCCCACAATTCTGCCACATAGCCAGTCCGCTCATAGACCATATCATATTTGATCCGCTCAAGGTTCGCGCGGTCGAGTAGATTTGCTTCGCTTAAAAGCTTGTAGGCCCTGCGCGA
Source organism: Altererythrobacter sp. (assembly GCA_011524425.1). GTDB lineage: Bacteria > Pseudomonadota > Alphaproteobacteria > Sphingomonadales > Sphingomonadaceae > Erythrobacter. The sequence goes on from WTKI01000251.1 coordinate 180, forward strand.
CCGATTGGTTTGCTTAAGCTCTACGCCCAGTTCAGGAGCAAAGTCTTGAGGCGACAAATCACTGCCTGCACCTGCCGCTGTGTAAGGTTCGTTATTGGCATTATAGAGCCAACCCGAGGCGGGATTGATCAGCTTGGGAATTGCGGAATAGGCCACCGGGCCTTGCCATATCAGGTCCGAGCGTGTGCCATCCAGAATGCCGCGCCAATTGATCCTTTCTCCGTCTATTTCAGCCGGGCGGTCCGGGATCGCCGCGTTGTAGACATAGGCGATATTGTCGGCTTCATCGGCATAGATGAAATTGGTCGAAGGGACGGCCATCCGTGCCAGCTGCGTTTGCCATTCCTCCAGCGACGTGGATGTGTTCAAACGGTAATAGGCATCAAGCTGAGCGAGGCTTCCAATTCCGCCATACCGGAATGCGAACACGCCGTTGTCATTCTTAATCACAGGACCATGTACGCTGCGATAGATTGTCCGTCGAACGGGCAGCACGACCGGTCCAAACTTGACTGGCAGCGTTACTGTTCGTGTTTCCAATTGCTGCCACTTGCCATCCAGTTTGTAGCGCTCTGAGCTATCATCCATTTCCAACTGATAGACATCCACCATGTCAGGGCGATTGACGGTGTTGGTCCATCCCAAATGCCGGTTATGGCCAAGGAATGGAAAGGGAGAACCGGGGAAATTGGCACCTGCAAAGTGCCACCCTTCCTCACTTTCAACGACCAGCTCATACCAGGCAACACCGCCGCGCAAGGGTTGGTGAGAATTGGAAATGAGTGTGGTTGGCCCGCCCGATTTCCTCGCGCGGACTGCAAAGGCATTGGAGCCGCTTAGCGCGCCCATTTCTCCTGACGGTGCAGGATGCGAACGCAAAGCGACTTCTTCACCGGCGTGGATGACCGTGCCGCTTTTATCGCGGGGAAAGCCGGGAATGTCAGGGCCGTATTCTCTTCTCAGCGGTTCTCCGGATACAAGTGGGGCGATCACATTGCCCAGCCCGAAGAAAAACGGCTGGCGCAGGGAAAAGCCAGCCGCGACATCTGCTCCGTTGACAGGAAACAGGTTAGCCAGCTTGAGTTGTTGCGGATGCTGGGCTGCATATTGGTTGAGCCCGGCAGCATAGGCGTTGAACAGAGCTTGCGTGTCAGCCGGAAGCTTCGGAAATTCGCGTGTGGCGGTGCCGCGTGCATCCAGCAAGTGGTAAGCAAAATCGAACTGAGCGCCTTCCTCCCCAGCAATCGCCCCATAGCGTCCACGCGCCATCGCGATCACGTCTTGCAAAGTGAAGAAGTCGTCCTCGGCATGAGCAATCGCCACACCAAATGCGACATCGGCATCACGTTTCCCATAGATGTGCGGCACGCCGAATTCATCGCGGATGATCTCAGCACGATACTGTTCGGCTGAAGGCGCTTCGCTTTGTTCAGCGAAGAAAGGTTCCCACGTGGCCAGCCCAACAAACGCTGCCAATGCGAAGATCACGATTCCAAACGCGCCGCGCGCAAGCCATTTGCGGAACATCCTCACCCCTTTGTCGATTAGAGACAACATTACATTGCGTTCCGCTACGTGTTGGGTCAACACCTCCAGCAAGAGGACGGGACCGTTTTAAGAGAGGGACACTCGTGATTTCCAACCGCTTTTCCAAACTTGCACTTTCATTAAGCGCTGCAGCTCTTGCATTGACGGCCGCGCCAGCAGTGGCACAGCCTGTCATCGTCTCAGGCGTTTCACCGAACATCGCAGAAAACACTCAAGAGCGTCCGGTCCGCTTTGCGGCTCGCGTTCCTAGCGATGCAGCGCTAGTGGTTTTGATGAACGATACGCAAGTGCCTTCGGGCCTCGACCTCCCTGCTGATACCAATGCGTGGATTGAAGCAGAGGACTTCACCGGCAAGGCGGGACAAACACTCGATATTCCTGCAGGCCCGGGGGAGCCGCGGATCATGCTGATGGGAATTTCTTCAGATGACTCCGAGCCAACTGGATGGCGCGAAATAGGCGGAAAAATTGTCCAGAAACTCAGTTCTGTGAATTCCCCTTTCGCTATCGCTGGTGCGCCTGATGCTGCGGCCATGGCCGATGTCGCCTTTGGCGCAACCCTCGGCCAATACCGCTTTGACCGCTATGACAGCGACCGCATTGCGAAGCCCACAGGGGCGATCACATTGGTCGGCGCACAGGCAGATGCTGCAGACACGCTGTTCTCAAGCCGCCATGTGCATCTTGCTGAAGGCGTGCGAATGGCGCGCGACTTGGTCAATGAGCCGGGCAACGTCATTTATCCTGAAAGCTTCGTAGCGCGCGTTCAGGAGGCGCTGCGCGGTATCGATAACGTCTCCATCGAAATTCTTGAGCCTGAAGACATGCGCCGGTTGAACATGGGCGCTATTGTCGGGGTAGGCCAAGGCAGTCCGCGCGGCAGCCGGATGATGGTGATGACATACAAAGGCGCAGGCGGCCCGCCGCTCGCTCTTATGGGCAAAGGGATCACCTTTGATACCGGCGGTATTTCTCTCAAGCCCAATACAGGCATGTGGGAAATGAAAGGCGATATGTCTGGCGCGGCTGCTGTCAGCGGCGCGATATTGAGCTTGGCTAAATCCGAAGCGCCGGTGCATGTCGTGGCAGTTGCTGCTTTGGCAGAGAACATGCCAAGCGCAAACGCGCAGCGACCCGGCGATGTAATCCGCACCTATTCCGGCAAAACGATCGAGATTCTCTCTACCGATGCAGAGGGCCGCTTGGTTCTGTCCGATGCGATTGAATACACAGTCGACCGCAAGAAACCGTGGGGGATGATCGATATTGCGACTTTGACAGGCGGGGCGGTGCGCGCGCTTGGCGAGGAATATGCCGCTTTGTTCGCGCGTGAGGATGGCTATGCAGACGCAGCGCTTGCAGCAGCAGAACGAACCGGCGAGGGACTATGGCGTTTGCCACTGCACCCGGCATATCGCGAAGCTGTGCGCACATCGGAAATTGCTGATGTGCGCAATAGCGGGATCAGCCCAAGCGCGAGTTCAGGGGCGCATTTCATTGAGTTTTTCGTGCCGGAAGACTTGCCGTGGATCCATATCGATATGGCGCCGACCGACCGGTCGTCAAAGACGCGGCCTTTGGTTCCCAAGGGCTCGCGCGGGTTCGGGGTGATGCTGCTGGACGATCTGGCACGCAGCTGGCGCCCGCAATAGCTGCCGCAATCGTTATATCAGTCAAAAAGGGTTCTACCGATTTTCTGCGGAGAGGGGGCTTGCGCCTCCTTTCTGACAGCCTACCTATGTGAGTAATACACCTTGCTTCACGCCTGGGCTTGTGTTGCGTAATTGCAACACTATCTAGAGTGGGTAGTCACATGAGGGATCGGACATGAACCTGGAAAAATTCACTGACCGCGCGAAGGGTTTTCTGCAAAGCGCTCAGACTGTTGCGATCCGCATGGAGCACCAGCGGATTACACCTGTGCATTTGCTAAAGGCATTGCTGGAAGACAAGGAAGGCATGGCGGCCGGGTTGATCCAGCGTGCGGGCGGCAATGCCGCGCTCGCAGTTGATGCGATCGATGGCGAACTTGCCAAGATCCCTTCTGTCTCTGGCGGTGGTGCTCAAGCGACACCGGGCCTCGATAATGATGCGGTTCGCGTGCTGGATCACGCTGAGCAGATCGCTGAGAAGTCAGGCGACAGCTTTGTCACAGTCGAAAGGCTGCTGG
>WTKI01000361.1 GCA_011524425.1 Altererythrobacter sp.
AGCTTGCCCTTCTGCACCTGATAAGGAATTTCGCTGATGACGAGCTGCCATTGCCCGCCGCCCAGCCGCTCAATCCCGGCCTCTTTATCCTCTACCTTGTCAGCTTCTTCGGCATGGAACACGCCGCGCACGCGGAAGCTGCCGCGCCCTGTGGCGTAAGCATCTGAAATTGATTCCTTGCTGTCGACAATATGGCCTCCCGTCGCGAAGTCCGGACCGGCGAACAGCTCCATCAAGCGTTCATGCTCGACATGCGGGTTATCGATCAGCTCCAAGGTCGCATCGATCACTTCAGCAACATTGTGCGACGGGATACTGGTCGCCATGCCCACCGCAATCCCGCTCGCGCCATTGGCCAGCAGATTGGGGAACAGGCCGGGCATCAGCTCAGGCTCATGCTCTTCGCCATTATAGGTCGGGATGAAATCGACTGTGCCCGCGTCCAGCCCTTCCATCAGTTGCATCGCTGTCTTCGTCAGGCGCGCCTCGGTATAGCGATAGGCAGCAGCATTATCGCCGTCGATATTGCCGAAATTCCCTTGCCCTTCGACCAGCGGGTAACGCAGCGAGAAATCCTGCGCGAGCCGGACCATCGCATCATAGGCCGCTGTATCGCCATGCGGGTGATATTTGCCGATGACCTCTCCTACTACGCGCGCGCTCTTTTTGAACGTGTTGGTGGGATCGAGCTTCAACTGCCGCATGGTCCACAGCAGGCGGCGGTGGACAGGCTTTAACCCATCGCGCAAATCGGGCAGCGAGCGCGCGGTGATGGTGGACAGCGCATAGACCAGATAGCGTTCTTCCAATGCACTATCGAACGGCGCATCCACGATCTGGTCGAAAGGGTCTTCTGCAGGAATGTCAGTCACGTCAGCCATGCCAACCGCTTAGCAAGCGCTTGGCGCGAGCGGGAGACCTGCGCTTGAGAAAATGCGCTATTGCGGGCCTTTTTCCGCAACCTTGCGCAAAGCGCTGATCTCTTCACGTAGCGCACGCAATTGATGGAGAATTTCCTCACGTTCATCATGCGCTTCTTCATCGGTTGCCTCCGACATCGCATTGACGATCACACCGATGAACAGGTTGAGCACGATAAAGCTAGTGAGCAGGATGAACGGCACAAAGAACGCCCACGCATAGGGGTAGACTTCCATCACCGGGCGCACGATGCCCATTGACCAGCTTTCCAGCGTCATGATCTGGAACAAAGAATAAAGCGATGCGCCCAAGCTACCGAACCATTCGGGAAAGCTGCCTCCGAACAGCTTCGTCGCCATCACTGCGCTGATGTAAAACAGCAGCACCAGCATGACGATTACAGTGCCGATGCTAGGGATCGCGCTGAACAGTCCGACAATGACCTTGCGCATGCTCGGCACGACAGAGACGAGCCGCAGCGCGCGCAAAATACGCAGCGCACGCAGGACAGAGAATTGCTGGCTGGCGGGGACTAAGGCCGCGCTGACTATCGCCAGATCAAAAATGTTCCAGCCGTTTTTGAAAAAGGCGAGCCGATAGGCAAACAGCTTCAAAGCAAGCTCGATCACGAAGATGCCGATAGCGATCTGATCGAGCGCGGAGATCACACCGCCAAAGCGCGCCATGATCGCAGGCGAGGTTTCCAGCCCCAGCCCGATCGCATTGATGACAATTACTGCTGTGATCGCGTGTTCAAAGCGCTTGGTTTCAAGAAACGACCGGACGCGTTCGCGGATGCTTGTGGAGCTGTCAGAAGATGTCATGGCGAGGGGATATAGGGGTTTTCCCATGGGAAAACAGGGGCGTTTTCCACCCCTCTTGAATTATGGCTAAAATATGGCACAATTGAGGCGGAAATAGGGCGCGCGCTCGACTCAACCCCCAATTGCGCGCCTCAGTGAGAGGAGCTGAACATGCGTAAAACTCTGATTTTTCTAACTTCTTCTGCTTTGGCGCTTACAGCATGCAATGAAGACGGCGGCGGCGACGCATACGCTAGCGCTGACTTCGCAGTCGAAGAGGCAAGCTATGCCGAAGCCGAAGCAGTTGCAGTGCCAGAGGAGAGTGCAAAACGTTCAACCAGCACGCAGCCCAGCGAGCCATCTTCCGCGAATGCCCCGCAAATCGCGTATCGTTATGCTTTGGGCTTCCGCTTGCCTGCCGCTGCGATCAAACCGCTGCAAACCAAGCATGCCGACATGTGCGAAGCGCGCGGACCAAGCCAATGCCGCATCATTTCCATGCAGCAGGCCGACCAGAATGGCGACTATGCCTATGGCAGCTTGCAAATCGCTGTTGCAGCGCCGTCCGCCAGAGCATTCAGCAAGGAGCTGGAAACCAGCTCTGACGGGGCCGACGCGCAATTGATTTCGTCTTCGATTGAAGGCGAAGACCTTTCGAAACAGATCGTCGATACAGAGGCACGGCTACGAGCACGAACCTTGTTACGCGACCGGCTGATGGAAGTCCTGCGCACGCGAAAAGGAACCGTCGCAGAACTCGTCGAAGCGGAACGCGGTGTCGCCCAAGTCAATCAGGAGATTGACCAGGCGCGCAGTTGGCTCAACGAAATGCGCGGACGCGTCGCGTTCAGCCAAATGTCGATCAGCTACGAATCAGGCAAGCGAGTGACCGGCGGCTTTTCAGAACCGATCCGCAATGCCTGGGGCTCTTTAGGCGGAATTCTCGGCTCTATGATTGCGTTCGCAATGATCGCATTCACGGTCTTAGTGCCGCTCGGTCTGCTCGCATGGCTGGCCTTCAGATTGTGGAAGTTACGGCCAGTTCAAAATCCTGCTGAACCGGCTGACGACGCGTAATTGCGCGCTCTCACATCCGCTTCGCATCATGAGCATCAGCGGGGACTGTGACGGAAAGCCCGTCCAGTTCCTCGCTGCGCTCAAGCTGAGAGCATATTGGCCTTGCCTATTTGAATGTCGCGTCTTATTTGTATGATACATTGTAACATTCTCAGGTTTCCTCATGCATTCGACATTGCTTCCCTCGGCTCAGATCGAGCAGACGCTCAGCGCTTTGCGCAGCATCCGCGAAGACGACACGAATCTCTCGATTTGGGAGCGGGAAATCGCTGTTGATTGCAGCAATTTGATCGCGAGCGATGTAGAGAATTTGCGTTTTGAATCAGATCGCAAGGCGTTCCCTGCCCTGTTTGCAAGTGCGCTTGACAGCGGGGGTTATCCGAAAGGCTCTGCTCGTGACTGGCTGATCACAGATGCGGCGCAATTGCTTGATGCGTTCTGCTCGATCATGCGGATCGATCGCGCAGAAGTGCGTCTGGAATTGGTCACGACAGATTCCTGCCGCAAGTGGCATTCTGACTATGTGCCCGCTCGGCTGATCACCACCTACCTGGGTGAAGGCACGCAATGGCTGAAAGGCCAGGATGCAGATCGCGTAAGCGAGGGTCTCGAACCGGCTCATATTCAATCGCTTGAAACCGGCCATGTCGGAATCTTCAAAGGAAAGCTCGCAACTTCGCGTCCAGCCATCCATCGTTCTCCGCCGATCAGCGGCACAGGCGCAAGGCGCTTGCTCCTCGTTATCAATCCCGTGGACACTCAATGAGAACGCAATCTTTAGCCTTAGACCGCTCTGCTCTTATCATGAGCATTGCCTGCCTTGTGCATTGTTTGGCGCTGCCAATCCTTGCGATTGCATCGCCGTTCCTTGCGCTCGCGGCACAGGCTGAGTGGCTTCACTGGACGTTCGCTGCAATCGCGATCATCGCTTCAACTGGGGTTATCGCCTTTTCTGCCAAATCGCCTACGTCAGCCTTTGTCGCTCAGGCCATCATCGGAAATTTGATGATCGTGGCAGGAATTTTTGGTGAAGCGATTGGCATTGGCGAAACAGTGCCCACAGCGATTGG
>WTKI01000090.1 GCA_011524425.1 Altererythrobacter sp.
TTGTGAAGAACGCCCTGCGTATGCGTCCTGACCGCATTATCCTTGGTGAGATTCGTGGCGCAGAATGTTTCGACCTTCTAGCGGCTATGAACACCGGCCACGATGGTTCCATGTGTACGCTTCACGCAAACTCCCCGCGCGAGTGTTTGGGCCGTATGGAAAACATGATCCTGATGGGCGACATCAAGATCCCGAAAGAGGCCATTTCGCGTCAAATCGCAGAATCTGTTGACCTGATCGTTCAGGTGAAACGTCTGCGCGATGGTTCACGTCGCACCACCAACATTACTGAGGTAATCGGGATGGAAGGCGATGTGATCGTGACGCAGGAATTGTTCAAGTTCGAATATCTGGACGAGAGCGAAGACGGCAAGATCCTCGGCGAATTCCGCAGTCAGGGCCTGCGCCCTTACACGCTGGAAAAAGCGCGCCAGTTCGGGTTCGATCAAGCGTATTTGGAAGCGTGTCTCTAAGAGACCAGCACCTTCGGCAAGCTCAGCGCCAGCAAGCCGCCGCCAATTATCATGCATCCGATGAAAATGCCGAGCCACGGGACCCAGCCGACGCGCTGAATGTCCTCGCGCTTTAGCCTGCGCCGCTCCATCATACCTGCGAGCGTCGCAATCGCGAGAAATCCGCAAGCTACTAGCGCCATCACATCTGCATCGCTCGCTAGCCGAAGATCTTGCCATAGACTGTCCATTCGCAGGCATATGGGCGCTGATAGCGCTTGCGCAAAGCCCCCTCGCCTCTAAACGCGCATGTCATGGACGGTTCCGTCGCCAATCCTCAGCCTTTCAAGGCCATCGCCATCCGTTTGGCTGCGGCCTTCGCGCTCTCGACTATGGCCATGCTGATCAAGCTGGCGGGTGATCGCGGTGTGCATCTGGCAGAGCTGATCTTTTGGCGCCAAGCCATCGCCAGCGTTATCATCGTTGGTGTATTGCTAGCGATGCGCAGGATCGCAGTGGTTAGAACGCAGCGCTTTGGCGCGCACTTCACTCGGGCCTTGGTCGGCGTCACCAGCATGTGCTTTCTTTATGGCACCGTCCTGATCCTGCCCTTGGCAGAGGCAAGCGCGATCAATTTCACAGCTCCGTTTTTTGCTGTGATGCTTTCCGTGATCCTGTTTAAGGAAACTGTCGGCTGGTACCGCTGGGGCGCTGTTGTGCTGGGTTTTGCAGGCGTTCTCATCATCACACAGCCTGGCGGAAGCATGATCAACCCGTTGGGCGTTGCAACGGGCCTAATCGGAGCATTCTTCGTCGCGCTCATTTCCTATCAGGTGCAAGACCTCAACAAGACCGAGGACCCTTGGAGCATTGTGTTCTGGTTCGGCGCGCTGTCTGCCCCGATCGCAGCGCTCACCTTGCCCCTTTTCGCTTCAACCCATGACACGACAACCTGGCTGATCATCCTTGCTATGGCTGTTTCCGGCGGGATCGGACAATTGCTCATGACTGCCAGCCTGCGGTTTGGCTCTGCTGCGACGATTATCATCATCGATTACACATCGCTTCTTTGGGCGGTTGGCTATGGCTGGCTAGTGTTCGAGGCCGCGCCATCGGGCGGGCTGTGGTTGGGCGCACCATTAATCCTTGGTGCTGGATTGCTGATCGCATGGCGCGAAGCGGTGCTAGCGCGCGGCAAGCCGGGCCAAGAAGGCGACAGCGTGGGTTAAGCTGAGGCGTGACAACACCAAAGCACTTGGTGTATTGTCAAAGCCAGACAAGGAGAACGAAAGATGCTTCGTAAGACAATCATGGTGGCCGCGCTCGCCGCGTTGGCGCTTGGAACTTCGGCTTGCAACACGGTTCGCGGTGTGGGCGACGACCTTAAGTCCGCCGCTGATGCAGTCGATGAGGAAACATAAGGCCTGCCGGGTCTAACCCGCCTACCCGCACGGGACATGTCAAACGCTCGCTCAGCAATGAGCGGGCGTTTGTGCTTTGAGCGGTTCAATCCTTGCGAAACACCAGTGTGAGATTGTTCGCGGGCATTTCATAGCGCTGTGCAAGAGCAAACCCATGCGCCGATGCCAGAGCCTCCAACGCCCCTCGCCGTCTTATTCCCCAAGCAGGATTACGCATCCGCAGGCTTTCATCAAAGCTGAGATTGGATGGTGCTGCCTCAATCTCGGCTTCAAAGAACGGCCCGTACACAATCAGCGGCGCGTCTTTGTCCAACACGCGCGCGGCACCTGCGATCAACCCTTCGGTTGCCTCCCAAGGTGCAATGTGCGCCATATTCGCGCAAAAGATCACATCGGCTTGAGCAACCGGCCATTCTGAAGCGCTTGCATCAAGCTGCAATGGCGCGCGCAAATTGCGAGCGCCGCTGTCCGCACGCCACGCTGCGATAGAGGCAATTGCCGATGGATCAGGATCGCTCGGCTGCCAGTTGAGCTGCGGAAAGTGTCCCGCAAAATAGAGCGCATGTTCACCGCTCCCGCTAGCCACTTCGAGCACGAGGCCCGAAGCAGGCAGTTCTTTAGCCAGCACCTGGGCTATGGCTTCACGGTTGCGTAACGTGGTTGGCGCATGGCGCTTTGCGTCTTCCATCGGCTCAACAGTGCCTAGCCAACTTGCCGGTCCTGCCCTTCCCAATAGGGTTCACGCAATGTGCGCCGCAAGATTTTACCTGATGGGTTACGAGGCATTTCGGCAATAAAATCAACGCTTTTAGGAGCCTTAAACGCCGCCACTCGCTCGCGCGCATAATCGATCACGTCCTGCTCGGCACATTCGCAATCAGGCTTCAGCACGATGCAGGCCTTGACTTCTTCCCCCCATTTCTCGCTGGGAATGCCAATCACAGCGACCTCTGCAATTGCGGGATGGCCGTAGATCGCGCTTTCAACCTCAGCGGGGTAAACGTTCTCACCGCCTGAAATGATCATGTCTTTGATGCGGTCCTGAATGTAGATGTAGCCGTCTTCATCCATATAGGCCGCATCGCCTGTATGAACCCATCCGTCTGCATCCATGGTAGATTTCGTGGCATCATCCAGTTTCCAATAGCCCAGCATGTTGGACGGCGATCGGATCGCGATTTCGCCAATCTCTCCGCGGGGCAATTCTGCACCATCGGGCCCGATGATCTTCGCTTGTGCACCGGGGCATGCCTTGCCCGCTGAACGCATGCGCTTATTGCCTTCCAATGTGTGATCTTCTGGCGGCAGGATCGTGACTGTGCCCGATGTCTCCGTCATCCCATAGGCCTGCAAGAAGCCGCAATTGGGCATGGTCCGCACGGCTTCCTTCAGCAGCTCGAGCGGCATCGGCGCTGCGCCATAAATCAGATATCGCATGCTGGAAAAGTCGGTTTGCGCTGCTTGGGGATGCTGCACCACCATTTGCAAGGCTGCAGGCACCAGGAAGGAGTGCGTTGCGCCATTGGCAAAGCCGTTTAGCACTGCGCTCGGCTCGAACTCCGCCGGGATCTGTGCGCGAATACCGCCCCATAGCGAGAGGACAACCAGCCCGATCCCGCCAATATGCGCGCAGGGCATACAGGCAAGCATGCAATCGCTAGTCTCAAAATCTTGCCAAGCCTCTCTGCTTTCAGCCGCAGCGTTACGCAGCCCCAAAAGATTACGATTAGCCAGAACCACGCCCTTGGGATAGCCGGTCGTGCCGGATGTGTAGAGCTGCACCGCGCCATCATCGCGGCCAGCAGGGGTGTATTCCGCTTCTGGCAAAGTTGGCAGAGCTGCGCGCACTTCATCTTCAGCGAAAACCGCAGGCGCCGACGGCAGGCCGCTTGCAACGGAGCGCGCGATTTCGTCAAACCCCTCGCCCGCTACAACCAGCTTCGCGCCTGTATCGCGTAAGATATAGCCTATCTCTGGCGGCGC
>WTKI01000396.1:0-3077 GCA_011524425.1 Altererythrobacter sp.
GTCTGTGTGCTGTCAGCCAGCGACTTCATAGGGTGCGGTCAGCCCCGGCTCGTCAATCTGACAATACAATGTCAGCCGCTTTTTCTGCGACCATCATGACTGCTCCGTTGGTATTGCCGCTCACATGGCTGGGAAAAATACTCGCGTCGACAACGCGAAGGCCGTGAACACCATGGGCTTTGAGCCGCGCATCTACAACGCCTCTGTCCGGCGTTGCTGCCATCCGGCAAGTTCCAACTGGGTGATAAGTCGGGTCAACAGTGCGTCTGAGATAGTCTTCCCACTCTTGATCGGATTGCACATCAGAGCTTGGCGATACCTCTGACAAAACATGTTGGGTGATCGGAGCATGCGTCATGATGTGTCGTGCATACCGACAGGCCGAGATAAGGTCAGCGATGTCTTGACCGTTCGAGAGCATTTCAAGCGAAATCTTAGGCTTGTCGCGCCAATCCGAACTTCGCAGTTTGAGCAGGCCTGAACTGCGCGCATAGGACAAGCCCACCACGAGGGTTACCATGGGCTTCAAGGATGGCGTAACGCCTTCCTCTGTCAGCTCAAAGCCGAACGGTCCAAACATCAACTGCACATCAGGACGCTGCTTGTCCGTGCAGGAGCGATAGAATCCGACTGCATGCGGATATGGGCTTGTCGCAGGTCCGCGTCTGCGCACAAGCCAGTTTATTGCATGCCACCCGATCCTGAAGCTGTTTATTTCCTGATTGAAAGTGCGCTGATCGACCCGATATCCCAGCTGCGCGCTTGGATGTTCCAGTAAATTGCGACCGACATTATCGTTCGCAACACGCGGTTGAATTCCTTGCGCTTTTAACTCCTCTGCCGGGCCTATTCCCGACAACATCAAGAGCTTGGGCGACTGCAGCGCACCAGCGCTTAAAATGACCTCGCGGGCGCAAGACACCTGACTAATCCGGCCCTGATAATGGTAATTTACGCCGCTTACGCGCGAGCCATCGAAACGCAGCGAGGTAACATGAGCACCGGTTAAGATACGCAGGTTAGTCCGCTTCTTGGCAGGCCTGAGATACGCGTCTGCGGCGCTAAAACGCCTGCCTCTTGCTTGCGTAAGTTGAGGATGTGCGATGCCTTCTTGAGAACCGTCATTATAGTCTGAATTGAAAGGCAGCCCAGCATTCGACGCGGCCTTCAAAAAGGGTTGCGCAAGCGCGTGTTGCTCGCGCAAATAGCTTATTGCTTGCAATCCGTCAGAGCCTCTTTGCGGACCTGCATCGAACAAACAGCGTTCCAGTTTTCTGAAATAGGGTTCGCATTCTGCATAACCCCAATTGGCCAGCCCTTCTTGCGCCCAGCCATCGAAGTCCTGCGGCGCACCGCGCACATACAGCATGCCATTTATGGACGAGCTACCGCCGAGTACTTTGCCTGCGGGCCAATAGTCCCGCCTACCATGGCGGCTCTTGTCAGGCTCGACTTCGAAACCCCAGTCGAACGAAGGATTGCCGATCAGTTTAATGATGGCGGCTGGGACTTTGATCAATGGCGAGTGATCATTCGGTCCAGCTTCAAGCAGCAGGACGCTTGTCTTTGGATTTGCTGAAAGGCGGTTTGCCAAGACGCATCCTGCAGAGCCGCCACCTACGATGATGAAGTCAAAGTGTTGGTCCACTGATCTCCACCTCTAGAATTCCTCCCATTGCGTGATCAGCTCACTTTGCAGCCTTCGCCGCGTCCAAGTCTGACTGTGAATTTATATTGAAAAACGGATCTCGCCTTGCCTCGTCAACGCTGAAGTCAATCACTGCAGATCCGCATCGCTGGGCCCATGCATGAACGGAACGCGCTTCCATTTTCAAAAAATCCTCAAGCTCAGCTGCCAGTGCAGTAGGCCATAGTCCGATAATGGGATGCCAGCGTCCATTGCTCGCACAAATAGCTGGAGCCCCTGAATCATGCAGCCTCGAGACTAGGTCCTGGGGTAAAAAGGGGGTGTCGATAGGACAAGTTACGACAAAACTTGAACCGATCTTGGCCGCCCAGTGCATGGCGGCATGCAATCCGATTAGTGCCCCTACCTGCCCTTCAGCAAGATCAGGCACAATTGGCAATGAGGTGCCGGCATAAGGACCGTCAGGCGCTGTGTTGAGAGCAACCGGACCTTGCGTTTGAGCACTTACCGCACGCGACACTTTATCAAGCAGCGTTTCACCATTGAGTAAGGCCAACCCCTTGGGCGAGCCAAAACGTCGCGATGCTCCGCCTGCTAATATGCAAATGGGAGTGGAGATGTCCTGCATACGCGCTTGCATGTGCAGGTTTGCGTTGCGCTGGCAAGTCCTGCTTTAAGACTTGTCTTGAATAGCGCGCTCGACTTCTTGGTATAGCTCTTCCGGTTTCACGTGACGCATCGCTTCTCCGATCAGGATAATCGCTGGGCCATCGCCTAATGCGGATTGCGCAGCAAGAGGGAGAGTATCCAGCCTTGTGTGAAACTGGTTCGCGTTAGGCAGGCTCACATTTTCCAGCAACGCTACCGGCGTATCTGGTGCCAAACCAGCCTCGATAAGGCCTTTTGCGATACCGGCGGCTGCAGCCTTACCCATATAGACCGCGATAGTAGCTTGCGGGTCAGCCAAAGCAGCCCAGTCCAGATCCGGCACTACGCCGCTTTTCGTGTGAGCTGTCACAAAGGTCAAACGCCGCGCAAGACCGCGTGTCGTCAGCGAAGTCCCAATCTCCGCAGCAGCGGCGCTAGCTGTGGTCACGCCCGCACACACTTGAAGGCGGATGCCCGCATCGCGACATGCATCGATTTCTTCATTGGCGCGGCCGAAAATTGACGGATCTCCGCCCTTCAGTCGCACAACGCGCTGGCCCCTTTGAGCAGCTCTTACGATCATATCGCAAATCATTGGTTGCGGAACAGAGTGGCGTCCTGCTCGCTTGCCAACTGGCGCGCGCGCTACATTGGGAGGGATGAGGTCGAGTATCTGCTCGCTTACCAAAGCGTCGTAGAAAACCACATCCGCCTGCCGCATGAGACGCTCTGCTTTACGGGTCAAAAGTTCTGGATCGCCTGGGCCTGCGCCAACCAGCCA
>WTKI01000396.1:3177-21263 GCA_011524425.1 Altererythrobacter sp.
GTAACAAAAAGCGCTGCGATGAGCTGTCCCTTGTCATTGCAAACGGAAAAACGCTGCATTCCCGAGCTTGCATATGACACTTCACTGACGGCACCATTCGGCAGGAAGTCTTCCGGTTTGCAAGCAGCCATGCCGGCCAATTCAAACAACCAGCCTTGTTCCACCGGGCTGCGCACCCAATAGTCGCAATTGGGTGCTGTCACATCGCTTGCCACAAGGAATGCACGCCACAAAGGTTCAAGCTTGGTAAGTTGGGCAGGCGTATCCTTGAAACCAGGTTGGCCTGAAACCGGGTCTGTGTCAGCACTCGCCAAGAGACCCGTGCGGCCTCCTCTCCCGACCACATCAGTCCAATGCATCGGGATACACAAAGCACCGCGTTGCACTCCGGAATGCAGTTTCGCTTTAAACGCAGTGTGGCCATTGGCAGTCGAAACACGGCAGAGATCTCCGTCGAGGATACCCTGCTCTTGTGCATCGAGCGGATGGATTTCTACTAAAGGCTCCCGGCGATGATGGGCCAGCTTGGGACTAAGGCCTGTGCGGGTCATCGTGTGCCATTGATCACGATATCGCGCGGTATTGAGACGGAACGGGAATTCGTTCGGCAATGGCTCGCTATCCGGGCGTTCTACTGCAATCAGCCGCGCCTTGCCTGAAGGCGTTGCAAAGCCGGTTGCCAGGGGATGCTCACCGCCCCAGCGCATAGGTTGCATCGAGTCATATTCCTGATCACTGCAATCAGCCAAAGCAGTCATGTCGAGCTTGCGATGAAAGTCCTGTGAAAGCTGTGTCATCGCGCAATATTCACGGAAAACGCTGGCAGCTGAGGGGAAATCAAAAGCAGCTTCAAAGCCCATCGCCTGAGCAACTTGCGCCATAATTTGCCAATCTGCTCTCGCCTCTCCAGGTGCTGGAAAGAGGCTGCGCTGGCGGCTTACGATCCGTTCCGAGTTGGTGACAGTGCCATCTTTCTCGCCCCATGCGAGTGCGGGCAATTTGATATCGGCAAAGCGGCCAGTATCGGTATCGGCCATAACATCAGAGACAACGACAGTCGGACATTTTTCAAGGGCTTCGCGCACCCTGCCGGCATTAGGCATGGAAACTGCCGGATTGGTTGCCATCACCCATACAAATTTGATGCGGCCGTCATGGACCGCTTCAAACAGGTCAACTGCTTTCAAGCCGGGCACTTGGCATAAGCGGTCTGTCCGCCAGAAATCAGCAACCGCCGCGCGCTCCTCGTCCGAAAAACCCAAATGGCAAGCCAGCATATTAGCGAGGCCGCCCACTTCGCGCCCTCCCATTGCGTTAGGCTGACCGGTGATGCTGAAAGGTCCTGCACCTGTCCGGTTGATATGCCCCGTAGCCAAATGAAGGTTGATAATGGAATTGCCTTTATCGGTTCCGCAACGCGACTGATTAGCGCCCTGACTGAAGAGCGTAATCATACGCTGCGAACCAGCGACCAACTCTGCCAATTGCGCAAACAATTGCGGCTCGATCATGGGTTCTTCGCGCAAATTCTCCCAAAAGCCACTCGGCAATTCGCAGGAGCTCGCTAGGAAACCAGTATCGATGCTGCCGCGCGAAAACATGTCAGCCAGCAAAGCATCGAACAAAGCAACATCACCGTCAGGTGCAACAGGGATGTGCAAGTCAGCGCGCTCAGCGGTTTCTGTGCGGCGAGGGTCAATCACAACCAGTTTGGTCCCTGATTCTTCTCTTGCGCGTTCAATCCGTTGCCAGATGACCGGATGGCACCAGGCCGTATTGGAACCCACGAGCAGGATCAGATCGGCGGCGTCCAGATCGTCATAAGTGCATGGTACGATATCTTCACCAAATGCGCGATTGTGCGCAGCCACTGCGCTGGCCATGCAAAGCCGCGAATTGGTATCGATATTGGCACTGCCAACGAAGCCTTTCATCAGCTTGTTGGCAACGTAATAGTCTTCCGTCAGCAACTGTCCGGAAACGTAGAGTGCAACGCTGTCGGGTCCATGCTGTTCGATACACTGCTGCATCCGGCCTGCGACCTCGCTTATCGCATCGCTCCAACTGGCGGGCTGCCCACCTATTTCAGGAACGAGCAAGCGACCGCCTAAGCCTACAGTCTCACTCAAATGTGTGCCTTTTGAACACAGGCTACCTCTGTTGGCTGGATGCGACTTGTCTCCAGCAATGGTCAGTGTGCGTTCGCCGGTAACAGTCGCGCTGATACCGCAGCCAACACCGCAATATGCGCAAGTTGTGTTGACTGTTGCCACGCCGACCTCAAGCCGCCTGAAGCGCGATGATTGCTGAACGGTCCAGCAAAATCCGCTGATCTTCGACCTTCAGCGGGATTGTCGGGGTGCAACCTTCATCATCCCCTAGAGCTTCACCGGATTTGAGCGAGATCTTCCAATTATGTAGCGGACATGAAACGCTGTCCCCGTGAACAATACCTTGGCTTAAAGGCCCAGCCTTATGCGGGCATTTGTTTACGAGCGCGTAGAATTCGCCGCCAATCGTATGAAAGACTGCGATATCGTCGGCACCTTCAACAGGGACTGTACCTGCCATACCAGGTTCAATCGCCGTTGCGGCGCAAATATCGACCCAGTCGCTCATGTTGCTGGCTCCAGCTTGAGCACGCCATCAGCAGGTGGGCCTGCAGGCACACTGCCCAAATGACTATGCAGATCAGCCCGATCGCCCGCCGCACGCTGTGCCCATGGATCGTCCTGACTGAACTTTTGCGAATAGCGGAACCGTTCAGCTAGAGCAGGCACAGTCGCGGGATCATCATAAAGCTGCGATTTGATCCATTCGAGGCCCTTGCGCTCCAGCCATGGCGCTGTGCGTTCCAGATACCATGCATCTTCACGGTAAAGTTGAACGAAAGCAGCGCAATGCTCCAGCGCCTCTTCTTCAGTCTCCACCCGGATCAGGAGATCGGTTGCACGCACCTTGATCCCGCCATTGCCGCCAATGTGCAATTCATAGCCGCTGTCGACGCATACGACCCCAAAGTCCTTGATCGTCGCTTCTGCGCAATTACGCGGGCAGCCGCTCACAGCCATCTTGAATTTATGAGGCATCCAGCTGCCCCAGCTCATCTGTTCAAGCTTTACCCCAAGTCCAGTGGAATCCTGTGTTCCGAAGCGGCACCATTCGCTGCCAACGCAGGTTTTTACCGTGCGCAAGGCCTTGCCATAAGCATGGCCTGACACCATCCCTGCAGCGTTCAGATCCGCCCAAACAGCAGGCAGGTCCTCTTTTTTGATACCAAAGATATCAAGCCGTTGACCGCCAGTGACTTTCACCATCCGGGCTTCGTATTTCTCGACCACATCGGCAATGGCACGCAGCTCGCGCGGGTTAGTGATGCCGCCCCACATGCGCGGAACTACAGAGTAAGTGCCGTCCTTCTGGATATTTGCATGGAGCCGTTCATTGACGAACCTGCTCTTTTGATCATCGACATATTCGCCGGGCCATGCGCACAGGAGATAGTAGTTCAATGCCGGACGGCACGAAGAGCATCCGTCAGGCGTTGACCAATGCAGCTCTTGCATGACCTCAGGGATAGCCTTGAGTTGCTTCTCAAGGATCAAACGGCGCACATCATCATGTCCAAAGCTTGTGCATTTGCACATGGTCTTTGCGCCTTGCTCAACTTCATCCCCCAATGTGAGCGCGAGCAGGTTTTCAACCAGATCTGTGCATGAGCCGCAGCTTGCAGATGCCTTGCACTGAGAGCGCACTGCATCCAGACTATGCGCGCCTCCATTGATACATCCGACAACCTGGCCTTTTGAAACGCCGTTGCAGCCGCAAATCTCTGCTTCGTCAGAGAGTGCTGCAACGGCCGCCTTAGGGTCCGCGAGCGCACCTCCCGACGCGAAGGCCTGCCCGAATATGAGCGCCTCCCTTATCTCCGATATATCCTCCTCGTTTCGGAGGAGATCGAAATACCAATTGCCGTCTTGGGTATCGCCATAAAGGACAGCGCCAACAACGCGGTTGTCCTTAACGACGACCCGCTTGTAGATCCCGCGTGACGCATCGCGCATGACGATGTCTTCGCACTCTTCACCGCCGGAAAAATCGCCTGCGGAAAAGAGGTCCACGCCAGACACTTTCAATTTCGTTGACGTGACAGAACCAGTGTAGGCTTTGGGCGTTTCGTTTAGTCCTGCGGCAAGCGAGCGGCACATATCCCAGATCGGCGCGACAAGGCCATAACAGGCACCGCGGTGCCGAATGCATTCCCCGACTGCCAGAATGTTGGGATCCGATGTTACCATATGGTCATCGACCAGGATGCCACGTTCAACATCAATGCCGGATGCTTTTGCCAGCACTCCATTGGGACGAATACCAACGGCCATCACAACAAGGTCAGCATCGATCACGGTATCGTCTTTCAGCCGAACGCCGCTAACCTTGTTGTCTGTTTCCAGAATTTCCGCAGTGTCCGCGCCGGTCATGATCGTCATGCCGCGTCCTTCAAGCTCGCTCTTGAGCAGGAAGCCAGCAGCTTCATCAAGCTGACGCTCCATCAACGTTGGCATTAAGTGCAATACCGTTACATCCATGCCGCGCAAGGACAGACCATGCGCTGCCTCGAGCCCTAGCAAACCGCCTCCGATGACGACCGCCTTGCTGCTATTCTTCGCAGCGCTCAACATCGTCTCGACGTCGTCGAGATCGCGGAATGTCACAACTCCAGACAGGTCATTTCCCGGAACCGGAATAACAAAAGGATCAGATCCGGTAGCGATCAGAAGCTTGTCATAACTTGCGATCTTTCCGCTGCGAGAAACCACCTGACAGGCCTCGCGGTCGATATGGATCACAGGGTCGCCTGATATCAGACTGATATCGTTCTCGTCGTACCATTCTTGCGAATTGATAACGATTTCATCGAATGTCTTCTCGCCTGCCAGGACAGGAGAAAGCATGATGCGGTTATAATTGACCCTCGGCTCGGATCCGAAAATGGTAATGTCAAACCGATCGGGCGACAGCGCAAGGATCTCTTCCACGGCACGACAACCCGCCATGCCATTGCCGATCACGACAAGTCGCTCTTTCTGATCGCCACTTATGGCGCTCTCAAAGCTGGTTTGTGCGTTCACGATATACCTCTTCCATTCACAATTCTACGCGCCTTGATGGTCACGTCCGGCGAGCAATTTCGGGGGAGAAGGACCATGCCCTCTCCCCCGCAACATGCGCTTGCACTCGCAAACAAGCCCACGTCCTGCATCAGAACTTGATCCCAGCCTGCAGCCAGAATTTCTCAGTATCGACGCCAAAGCCGTTGGCATTGTAGCTGGCGTATTTCGCAAGGATGCCGAATTTGCCGAGCTTAAAGCTTAGAACTGCATCGACTTCGCTGCCGTAATCGATACCTCCGACGTCACTGTCGAACTCGTGATAAGTAACCGCAGCCTTCAGCCCCGGAATTGCTTTAACTTTGAAAGCCTTGCTTGCTGTGATGTAGCTGTCACGCAGGCCTGTTGCCGGTGTAGCCAAGAACAGGTCAGCAAAACCGTTATAGGCGTGCAAAGTCGCTAAAGGAGTTTGAAAGCCTGCAATGCCGCCATCGCTGCCTAGCTCTTCATAGCCAGCTTTCAAACCGAAGCCTGAAACAGAGCCACCCAACTCCACACTGATATAATCAGCGCTGTAGTCAGTGGGATTGTCACCCACGTCTGACTGTGTCGCGTAACTCGCTTTAGCATTGAGCTTCACAGGACCGGCAGGGATCGCGGCTTTGGCTTCAACGCCATAGGTCTGGCTAGAGAATGCCAAGCGGGTATCGTAGTCGATGGTATAGGAAAACGCTGTAATCGTAATAGGCTTCAGATCGATATCGCCGCGCAGCAAGATGAAGTCACCTTCGAATTCTTCATTAGGGCTGCGCTCGCCAAAAATCGTGCGCTGCGCGATTGCGTAAGTCGCGTCTAATTTGACTGGACCCACTTTAGTCTTAGCCCGGATCGCATCATATGTTTGCTCGTTCTGACGCCAGCCGACATTGCCGACCCAGCGGGCACCGGGATGAATGATACGCTGACGGCCAATGGTCACGCTGGTGGCGCCTGACGTGTAATCCGCTTGCAAACGGTTCAATTCAAAGTTGCCCGGGTCCGCGACAACAGAAAATGGTTCGATCCCGTCGCTCGGGATTGTGTTGTTAAAGTCATTGACCAGCTCGGCGGTGCCTTCAGCCTCTGCCAGAATGCTAAAGCCACCTTTCTTCAATTGCAGGCCTGCACGTGCACGAACGGTCAATGCGTCGGCATCACCCGCAGCGTTGTCTTGAGCCACTGATTCATACCGCATGACTATATCGACATGTGGTTTAACCTCGATTGCATCTGAGCTTTCAGATTCTTCGTCAGCCAGAGCAGGAGTGCTCAAGACAATCGCTGAAGTAGCAGCAAGCAGTGAAATTGAACGGCGCATAATTACCTCCCTGTGCGAGCAAGGCCTAAGGCTTGCTCATGATGATCCAATTGGAAGGCGAGCTCCGTTGCCCGCGTGGTGCAGCTGGTATTGCTGCGGTTTAAATTCGGCATTGCAGGAAGGCGCCATTGCCAGCCCATATGCCGGAATTCACAGTCAGGCTGCCTTAGCAACCGGACCGTGATCGTATTCAGCGAGGAAGTGCAACACTTCCTGCCGGTATTCGTAAAACTTTGGATGCTCGAGCAATTCCTTGCGATCGCGCGGCCGCGGCAAGTCCACTTGCAAAACCTTGCCAATGGTCGCGCGCGGACCGTTAGTCATCATAACTACCCGGTCTGCCAACAAAATTGCTTCATCAACGTCGTGCGTAACCATGATTGCTGTCACCTTGGTCCGATTCCAGGTTTCGACCAGCACATCCTGCAAATCCCACCGGGTCAAACTGTCCAGCATCCCGAAAGGCTCGTCGAGCAACAGCAATCGCGGTGACAAAGCAAAGGCGCGAGCAATGCCTACACGCTGGCGCATTCCGTTCGACATTTCAGCCGCAAGCTTGTCTTTCGCGTCAGCAAGGCCGACCCGGTCGAGGTAGTAATCTACGATGTCGCGACGCTCTGACTTGGCGGCATGCGGGTATACCCTTTCAACACCCAGCTCGACATTTTGCCGAGCGGTTAGCCAAGGCATAAGGCTAGGCGCTTGGAAGACCACGGCCTTGTCCGGGCCTGCAGAGGTGATTTCACGGTTATCTAGAACGATACCGCCGCCAGTGATCTCGTTAAGGCCGGCTGCCATGGTCAGAACAGTCGACTTGCCGCAGCCTGAGTGCCCAATCAGCGAAATGAACTCGCCTTTGTCCATCAGCAGGTTGAAATTCTCTACGACTTTCAGCGGCCCCTTGGGTGTCGGGTATACCTTGTCGAGCTTGAAGAACTCCAGATAACGCTTTTCTACAGCACTCTTTGCGGCGTCTTGGTAAGCCTGAGGCGGAGAATTGGCTTCCTCGGGCGCAAGATCAAGCGGGGTGACTTGAGGCAAATCGATTGCGCTCTCGCCAACAGTTCCGCTTTCAGCATTCAAAGAACCCAGGTAACTGACGATCTCTTTGCGAAGGCTCTGGTACCCAGCATCATCATTGATTGCCTCGCGATCGCGGGGGCGAGCTACGTCCACTTCATAGATTGTGCCGATTTTCGCAGCTGGCGCTGGTGTGAGAACAGCAATCCTGTCTGCCAGAAGCAAAGCCTCATCAACGTCATTGGTAACAAGAAGGATTGTCCGTCCCTCTTCCTTGCGGATTCGTTCGATCTCGTCCTGCAATTTAGCGCGAGTCAAAGCATCCAGCGCAGATAGCGGTTCATCCAGCAACAGAATTTCTGGTTCCATTGCAAGTGCCCTTGCAACGGCCACACGCTGTCGCATACCACCGGAAAGCTGAGCGGGCTTGCGATCCATCGCGTGGTCAAGCCCGACCAACGCGACCTTTTGCTGGACGAGCGCTGCTCGCTCTTCCTTGCTGCGGTCCTTATGCACCGCATCAACGGCAAGCGCGACATTCTGCTCAACACTAAGCCAAGGAAACAACGAATAGGACTGGAAGACCAAGCCCCGTTCGCGGTCCGGCCCATCGATTGCCTTGCCGCGCAATGTGATCGAACCGGAATCGGGTTCAACCAAGCCGGCAATGCTTGAGATAAGCGTCGTCTTTCCCGCACCTGAAAAGCCCAGAATTGCGACGAACTCGCCCTCCTGCATATCCAGATCGATGCCGTCGAGGACCTCGGTTACACCGCCTGTCTTGCCGGTGTAGGCCTTCTTGACGCCTTTTAGCGAAAGAAATGGAGTGTCTGTCATCGCTACCACCTTCAAACCGTGCGGTTCTTGGAAGCGAGAGATTGCAAACTCATCATTGTACGATCGAGTAGAAAACCGATCAGACCAATCACAACTACCGCGAACATGATCCGAGCCAAGCTGAGCGAGCTTCCGTTCTGGAATTCATCCCACACAAACTTACCCAGACCCGGGTTCTGCGCCAGCATCTCTGCCGCGATAAGAACCATCCAGCCCACGCCCAGTGACAGCCGCATACCAGTGAAAATGTAAGGCAAAGACGCTGGCAGCACCAACCGGGTGAGCTTTGCAAACCAGCCGAGGCGCAGCACTTTGCCCACATTGAGCAAGTCCTTGTCGATCGAGCTCGTGCCAACCGCCGTGTTGATCAAGGTCGGCCAAAGCGAACACAGCATCACAACCAATGCAGAAATCACGAAGGCTTTCGGCAGTAAAGGATCCGCGCTTGTGATCATGGCGGAAATGACCATCGTCACAATCGGCAGCCATGCCAGTGGGCTGACGGGCTTCATGATCTGGATCAGCGGGTTGATCGCCGCGTTGAAACGCGATGACAGGCCTGCCATCAATCCGATCGGCACAGCAAAGATCGTCGCAAGCACAAAACCAAGCGCAACTGTTTGCAGCGATGTAAAAATCTGATCGAGGAATGTCGGCGGCCCGGCATATTCGAAATCGCGCACGGCGCCAGGATTGCCCGCCGCAATAGCTGCTGCATTGTTAGCATCCTGCTGAGCGTAGAACGCCGCTTCAGCCTCCTTGGCAGCTCCGTATTCGGTATATAGTCCTGCTCCCGCTTCAGCCACTTCAAACGGCCCTGGCAGCGTGCCCAGGGAGGTGTCGACCTGAGGTGCCAACACCGCCCAGAGCCCGAGAAATGATACAATCCCTACGATCGGCCAGAGAAGATCGGACGCGAAGCCCTTCACCTTTGCCAGCACAGGATTAGGCGGAGCCTGTTCCGTCTCGCTGGTTTCAGGTGAGCTTTCCACTTCAACCGCGGCATCTGCCAAGGTTTCGGTTGGAGAAACGCTTTCAGTCTCTGCCTGCATGCTGGAAGGCTCATTTGGATCTAGATAAGCAGTCGCCATGGCGCCTGTCTCCTCGTCGTAGGGATCTTGAGTTTCTGCGTAAGCGACTAGCTGCCGCTGACGCCCGCAGCTGTCACGCTCTGACCTTGCTTAAGGCCGATCGGGAATTTGCTGAGGTATTCGTTAGGCTTCGAACCATCATAAGTGATGCCATCGATAAAGCCGTCCTGTTCACCGCGATAACCGTCGGTTTCTGGCACGCTCTCAGCCGGGATCACACCGTCTTCGACAAGCTTGTTTGCAGCGGCGAGATAAAGGTCGGGACGGTACACCGCTTTAGCAGTGTCAGCATACCATTCATCGCTCTTGTCTTCTGAAATCTGGCCCCATCGGCGCATTTGCGTGAGGTACCAAACCGCATCGGAATAATACGGATAACCCGCGAATTTGTCGAAGAAGATATTGAAGCCTTCAGCTTCGCGAGTGTCGCCCGGTTCGAACGTGAAAACACCTGACATTGAAGCTGCAATCACTTCAGCATCTGCCCCCACATAATTTGGACGCGCAAGGATTTCCACGGCTTCCTGACGATTTGCGCCGCCATCTGCATCAAGCCATTGCTGCGCTTTAATGATGGCCCGCAGCATAGCTGCCGTAGTTGCAGGATATTTCTCAGCGAAGTCTTCGCGCAGGCCAAAGACTTTCTCCGGGTTATCATTCCAGATCTGATCGTCAGTGATCACCGGAACACCGATTTTCTTGAAAACGGCCGCCTGGTTCCAAGGCTCACCAACGCAATAACCTTCAATTGTGCCCGCTTCCAATGTTGCTGGCATCTGTGGAGGAGGTGTCACGGACAGTTTTACGTCAGCGTCGATTACGCCCTGCACATCTCCGTCTGAATAGTAACCCGGCTTCAAGCCACCAGCCGCAAGCCAGTAGCGCAGTTCGTAATTGTGCGTGCTTACAGGGAACACCATTCCCATGTTGAACGGCTTACCCTGAGCTTCAAATTCTGCCACTACAGGCTTCAAATGCTCAGCAGAGATCGGGTGCTGAGGACGTCCATCTTCCATCTTCGGTAGATCGTCCTTGATCATGTCCCAGACCTTATTCGACAGCGTGATGGCATTGCCATTAAGGTCAAGGCTAAGCGGCGCGATCAGATCAGCCTTCGTGCCGTATCCGATAGTTGCCGCCAAAGGTTGGCCTGCCAGCATGTGAGCGCCGTCAAGCTGCCCCCCGATGACGCCGTCAAGCAGGACTTTCCAGTTGGCTTGTGGCTCAAGCGTTACGTTCAAGCCTTCCTCTGCAAAGAAGCCTTTCTCTTTGGCGATGGCCAGCGGAGCCATGTCTGTCAGTTTGATGAATCCGAGCTTGAGATTTGGCTTCTCAACCGCGCCGTCAATGCTAGCGGCAACAACCTGTTCCCCGTCAGCTTCCGCTCCGCCGCCGCAGCCTGCCAGCGCTACGCTGGCCAAAACTGCTGCGATCATTCCGCGGCGATCAAACTTTAGACCCTTAAATCCACTCATCACTGTTTCCCGTATTAGTGGAGCACACAAAAAAACCGCCTCGACACGAACCCTAAAAAGGGTCCTGATCGGGCGGCTTCGGTGCCACACAATGTTGCTCAAAGAGATGGAGCTATGAAAGAAATCCTTCTTTGGATTTCCGCTCCGTGTGCGAATCGAATAACCGATAGGCTGGCTAGTTGCAAACCACTTTTTGCACCGCAGTATTATTTTTGCGATGCAATATATTGCTCCAGCCGGTCTGGATCGAAACTTTCCGAGTCAAAAAACTCGTTACTTTCCAGAATGATAGATCCCTGTTGAGCAGTTGCAGTTAGGGGTGTGGATAAACTGCCTTCAACCTTGGAACTTGCCCCTGGCAACAGATCGCCCGTGCCCATCAGCGCTGAACGATAAACTCCTGGCCTGAATACATTCGCAGCCGCTTCAGCCTGTTTCGGATCATACTCGAGGCCGTCCCAACGCACCATCTGGCTATAGAGCCATTCCGCCTGACTAACCCATGGGAAGTTTGCAGCTTCACGATACTGGAACATGAAGTCGCAATATTCAACCGGGGCGCAGCCCTGGCTCAATACGAGACGGTCGGAGATGGCCCGATGGACAATTTCTGCTGGCGCATCGCAATATTCAGGGCGAGCAAGAATCTTCGCGTTCATATCCCAGTTTTCGGGATTGACGAAGTTCTCGCCAGCCTTGCGCATGGCTCTAATCAAGCCCTCGACTGAGGGCGATATTTCTTCGAGTCGTTCTGCACGAAGCGCAAGGACTTTCTCAACGCCTCTGCGCCAGATCTGCGCGGTAGCCAATACGATGTGACCGGCGCCGCGTTCCACGGCCATGCTGTTCCATGGCTCCCCGACACATGATCCATCGATTTCACCGGCCTCTAGAGCATCAGCGCTGAACGGCGGTGCAACGGTTACGATTTCCACATCATCATCGGGCCGAATGCCGCATGCTGACAGCCAATAACGCAGCATGTAATTGTGGCTAGAATAACGGTGGACGACGCCAAACCGGAGCTTCTTGCCGCTGCTTTTTGCGCGCTCAGCTACTGCCTTTAGCTTGGCACCCAAGGCAAACGGGTCGGCGAGTGTCCCTGCGGTCCCCAATGCATGAGCTAGCCGGTTCGATACCGTTAAAGCATTGCCATTTAGGCCCAACACAAAGGGTGCCGCTAACTGCTGTGCGGGGCGACCGCGACCCAAACTCGTCGCAATCGCAAGCGGCGCTAGCAGATGCGCCGCGTCACTATGGCCATAAAGGAGACGATCGAGCACAGTCGCCCAGGAAACATCCCGGACAAAGCTCAGATTAAGCCCCTCCTCTTCCGCGTAGCCATGTTCCTTCGCCAAAATTGGCAGACAAGCATCGACTAGCGGCAAGAACCCTATTTTCAGTTCGCGTGTCACAACTCGCCCCCTAGCATTTCATGCGCTGTCACTATTGATTCCGCGATAGTGACAATTCGCCTGTTCGACGACATCGCTTTTTGCCGCAGTTCAGCATAGGCTTCCGGTTCGCTTATTTTGCGGCTGTCCATAAGGATGCGTTTTGCTTTGTCGATCGTTTCCCTTTGAGCGAGTTTGCCTTTGGCTTCGGCCAGATCGGCTTCCAAACGGGCGAACGCATTGAAACGCCGCATAGTCAAATCGAGCAATGGACGAATGCGATTGGCAGCAAGACCGTCTACGACATAAGCCGAGACACCAGCATCTATTGAAGCAGCAATGGAATCATCGTCACTCTCGTCAACGAACATCGCGATAGGGCGATCGAGCGCACGGCTGACCGCAAAATATTCTTCAAGAACGTCACGCGACGGGTTACCGAGGTCCATAAGCACCACATCCGGTCCGATATTCGCGATCCGGCTGAGCAAGCCGTCGCGCGAAGTCACTGTGAATATTTCACATTCATCAAGTGACGCGAGACCTTCCTCGATTATCGAGGCACGCGCAGCACTTTCATCGATTATGACGATCCTCATAAAAACTATGTGCACCGCAGCAAAGCCCTTGTGCAAGTGCGAATTCGAATTCCAGCATGCAATTCTCGCAATTGAAAATTGGTTTTGAGCAATGGTGGTGCGAGGCCAAGCTTGTTCGCTTAGCGAGGAAACCTCCCCGGCCACTTCCGGTCTTGCATCAGGATAGCCATTCCTTTTCCAAGCCCACTAAACTGCACGGTGAAACTCGCATGAACACAAAATCGATCTGCTTGCCATTGATTGCACTCGCCCTTGTGGGATGCGTTTCCCCAACCGACCCCGAGCCAGTTTCCGAAGTTGCAGCTGATAGTGAGGCAGCTCCAACGGCACGTTATTCCGAAGCTGATGAAGCGGAATATTTGCGCCGCTTCCAACAACTGCTTGAAGATTCTCGAGTTGGCGCCGGCCTGACGGCGTACGATCCGCTGGAACCTGTCGCAGGTTCGAATGCACATACGCCGTTACCGTTGGCGCAGAACAAGGCGCTGTCAGATGAAGCTATTCAAGCGGCCCGGAGCTACGCAGCTGAGCGCTCAAGCTCAGCATTCATAATCTGGCAAGACGGTGCCATCCAGCATCAGAGCTATTTCGGTGACTTCGATGCCGAGACGCCCATCGTATCCAAATCGCTGGCAAAACCTGTGACCGCGCTTCTGATTGGCCGTGCCCTTAAAGAAGGCCATATCCAGTCGCTCGATCAACCCGTGGCTGATTTCATCACGGAATGGAAAGATGATGAGGGACGCTCAAAAATTCTCATCCGCCATTTGCTGGACATGCGTACAGGGCTCCTGCCGCAAGGGTTTAACGCAGATCCCGATGATATTCTCAACCGCGCTTATCTCCACCCACGCCATGATGAAGTGATCATCAATGACTACCCGATGACGCATGTGCCCGGTGAACGTTATGAGTATTCCAACGCCAATTCTGAACTTGTTGCACCCGTCATAGAACGTGCCACAGGAGTGCGTTACGGAGACTTTCTGTCTCAGTCCTTGCTAAAACCGATCGGCGCAATGGGTGGAAGTATCTGGACCAACCGCGAAGGTGGCACGGCGCATTCGGGCTGTTGTCTGCTTTTGCCTGCTCAAACCTGGGTCCGCATGGGTATGCTGCTGCTCAATGATGGTGTTTGGGAGGGCGAGCGTCTTTTGCCGGAGGGGTATGTCGCAGAAATGCGTCAAGGAACTGCCGAGAACCCTTATTATGGCCTCGGTGTATGGCTCACTGGTCCTTACATTTCAAAACGGGGATTTGCTCATCCTGATGTACCCTTTGGCAAGGTTGATCATGCCGAAGCCTATCTCGACAAGGACTTATTCCTCTTCGACGGCAATTCCAATCAAGTCGTTTACATGATCCCGTCGCAAAACATGATTGTGCTTCGGACGGGTTCTACACCCCCTAAGGACAGCCCATGGGACAACACATTGCTGCCTAATCTGCTTATCCGGGATTCTGTCGAGCAGTCAGGCAGAAAACTGCCTGAGCCCCAGCCGCGCTAGCGTTCTTGCAAGCTCTGAGAGACAGTCTTGGAAATAGGCTTGGTAATATAAGCCCACACGGTTGACTTGCCGGTGAGGATTTCTGCGGTTGCCGTCATGCCAGGCTGCAAGACAATAGGATCACGATCGCCGGGTTGACGCATGGATGACGTGTCCACTTCAAGATTAACTCTATAATAGGTCTCTGCCGTTCCATCCGGTGCTTGCTCGGTGAGTGTGTCCGGGCTCACAAAAACAACTTCACCGTTGGCAGAGCCGTAGATCGCATTGTCATAGGTCTCAAAGTTCACGCGCGCGCTTTGGCCGGTTTTGACGAACGCAATATCGCGCGGCGGGACCCGCGCTTCGACAATCAGTCTTTCACCAACAGGAACAATCTGAAGCACTTCTTCACCCGGCCTGACAACACCGCCAATCGTTGAGAATTGGACATTCTTGACGATTCCAGCAGTCGGAGCGGTTAGCGATGCAGCATCCAAGCTATCGCGCGCGCGTGTAAGTTGCTGCTGCGATGCTGCGAGTTCTTCTTCGGTGCGTGTAAACTCGGCTTGCAGATCGCTGATATATTGCGAGCGAATACTGGAAATCTGCCCACGTGTTTCAACAACCGAGCGCTGCATGCGGATAATTTCCGACATCGCAACATCACCGGTTTCAACAAGCGGCTGGTTCAGGTCGAGCTCTTGCTGCTGGAGGTTCGCTAGCTGCTCCAAAGTCGAAATCTCTGATTGCAATGCAGCGCGGCGCCTTTGGTACAAGCGTTGCTGGTTGGCTGTGAATTCGGGAAAGTCTTCTAGCGAGGCCGGGAACCGCAATGGGCGATTGAACAGTTCGGCTTGGATACGCGCCATCCGACTTTCCAGAGCGGCCACTTTCGCACGGTTTTCATTGAGTTCCGCGTTCAATTGAACCGCGTCCAGTTCGACCAGAAGCTCGCCAGCCTCGACTTGCTCGCCTTCACGCACATGGATCCGCGAGATCGACCCGCCCTGTTCGCTTTGGATAATTTGGACTCGTGCGAAAGGTATGACTTTCCCTGGCGCACGCGTGACTTGATCAAGTTCGGCCCAATGCGACCAGCCGATAAAGAGCACAAGCACGGCAACTATTGTGCCGACTATCATCTTCGCTGGTTTGAGCCGGCTATTCACGATGCACCACCTGGTTTGAGATTTGTCGTGACTCGACCGCTAGGCGGCTGCGAGGCCTTGCGCATTTCATCAAGGACTTCTTGCGCAGGGCCATCCCGCACGATTTTGCCCTGAGCCATCATAATGATCCGCGAGAATCGCTCTAACAAAGCGATCTTATGGGTAGTCATCACAAGGATGTCTTCTTTTGCGATTGCGCTTTCGAGCGCGGCAAGGACTGCGCCCTCAGAGGCGAGGTCAAGTGCTGAAGTAGGCTCATCCAGCAACCAGACGCCAGGCGATGCGTGGATCATTCGGTTGATCCCGACAATCGCTCGCTGTCCGCCGGAAAGGCCATTGCCGCCTTCATAGATCTGGGTTTGCAGCCCGCTTTTCTGGTCTCCTAAAAGCGCGTTCAAACGGGTCGCCTGAGCGAGTTTGATAAGTGCGTCGTCCTCCAGGCCGCCCAGCCCCATCGTGAGGTTATCGCGCAAGGTCCCCCGCACAAGCCTGACTTGCTGCGGCAAATAGCCGATATGACGCCGTACCACATCTTCAGCAATGTGCGACAAATCCAATCCGTTGACAGTCACACTTCCCGACTGAGCGCGATAGAGCCCCGCCAGAACTTTGAGCAATGTGGTCTTGCCTGCCCCAACGCCGCCAAGGATCGCGACACGCTCTCCGGCTTCGATGCGCAAGCTCTCAATCTCGATCGCTGGTCGCTGATCGGGATAGGCAAAGCCGACCTGCTTTAACAATAGCTCACCGTGCAGACTGTCCGGGCGCAATGCCCCACGCGAAACACTCGGTTCTAGCGGCAGGCTCAGAATTCCGTCCAGCATCTTCAGTGCGGACCGCGCATACCCCCATTGCACAATCAGGTTCGGCAATTGCGCAACGAGCGGTCCATTGATCCGTCCAACAAGGATGGAGCAGGCAAGCAGAACGCCCGTTGTGATTTCTCCGCGTGCAGCCAGAATTGCGCCGTAGCACATGACTGCAACATAGGTGAGCTGCTGGAGCGCGGAGAATAGCGAACTGGATACAGCAGACGCGCGTTTGACCGGGTATTCGAAGTGATGGATGTCCCGCAACAAACGGTTCCAACGGCTCAAAATTGCCCATCCGCCGCGATTGGCTTTGACGGTCTCCGCCGCATCTAGCGCTTCCACCAGCAAACCGGTCTTCTGATTACCGCTCACCTGCGCGCGTTCAGCGCCATTTCTAATGATTCTCGCAAGCAGCAAGGCAAGCCCTATTGCAATGGGCAAGCTGGCAATGGGAATGATCGCCATTGAGCCCCCAATCGAAGCGATCACAAAGATGAACAAGAGCGCAAATGGCAGGTCGGCAAAAACGAAGACGGAACTGGATGACAGGACCTGTCGGATCTGCTCTTGCCCTTGGAGTTGCGACGCCATGGTCCCAACCGACTGAGGCCTGGCATCGAGCCGGATCGCCTGTGCGCGTGCGAAGAAAAACTCTGAAACTTCGCGGTCAATGTTCTGTGCTTCAAGTTCGATAAGCAGAGCACGCAGGCTTCTCAAAACCAGATCAAGCAAGAGCGCAATGCCAACCCCGACTGTAAGTACAAGCAAGGTCTCGAAACTCGCGAGCGGAATAACCCGGTCATAAAGTTGCATTGCGTAAAATGAGACTGCAAGTGCCAACAGGTTTGCAAAAACTGTCGCAATGCCTGCGATGACCAACACAGACTTTCGGCGTTTTATGGCCCGTGTAAATACGCTCAAAGCGGAAGTCGTTTCTTCAGCGAGCGGATCGGGAAGTGACAACACAAAGATGCTTTGCGCGCCGGAAAATGCGATCGGCTTCTTCTCACCTTGCACCAGCATGTGCTCTTCATCATCCCACTGGATCGCAACTAGCCAACCATGTTCGGGATCATGGACCAAGACCGGAAACTGATCGGGCCTTGGTCTACCAACAAGGCATTCCGGCTCTGCCCATTCCAGCTCGCTCTGCAAAGCGTATGGCGCATCGACGCCATCCAATGCGGGATGGCCTTGCAAATCCAGAGCCCACTCTGGCGAGAGCGTCTTTCCGCTTGCCCTTGCAAATCGCTCGACTGCGGTAATGAAATCCATCGGTCAGCTTCTTACCCTTGCGGCTGCCATCGGCAAGTTAGAACAAGGATCAATGCCGCGCTGGCATCGGCGGCGTTCTGATTGTCCTGAACAGACAATTTTGCGCTAATGACTTCGCTTACAGCATTAGACAGATCGAGCCACGAGCGCCTTCCCGCAACGAATTGCCGTTGATAGCTCGCCAGCAAATCGTCCGATGCCTGCATCGCGGACGCGCTGACTGCAGCCCCCCTTACGCCGGCTCGAAAGCTTGCATATTGTCGGCGCAAAAGCGTGCGCACCTGCCGTTCCGCCTGCGCCAACTGTGCTGTCGCCTCAGCAACATCAGCTTTGGCGCCGTCTATGGCGGACAACTTGGAGAGGCCATTACCAGTCTGCGCGCGCAAAACGACTGCCGCGCGTGCTCCTGTCAATTCGTTTTGCGACAATTGTAGCAAGACCCTCGGAAAAAGCTGC
>WTKI01000402.1 GCA_011524425.1 Altererythrobacter sp.
CTTTAATGATGGTCTTGCAGCTTCCAACAATCCGGAGCTGATCAATGGCGATGATCCACGCTATTTGTGGGCGCTTGAGACCAAGACCCAGTGCGGTATCGCGCTCGGCTATCTCAAGTCATCAACTAAGGATCCGGTTTCCATCGGTAAATGCGCACGCGCGCATGAGCTGATGCAACAGCTTCCGCCACCTGCGCCGATTGTCGAAGCACCGCCGCCGCGTCCGTCACTGCCATCGCAGTGTGATACAGATGTAGTCGGACTGGTTTTCTTCGAATTCGATTCAAGCGAAGTTCCCAGCGAAGCCGACCAGACAATCGTCTTTGCACGCGACAATTATCAGGTTTGCGGATGGAAAGGCTTTGCTGTTGTGGGTCACGCGGACCGGTCAGGCTCGGATGCTTACAATATTGGACTTTCTGAAGAGCGCGCCGCTGCAGTTGCGGAAGCGATGGTGAGCGCTGGTATCCCAGCCAATCTGATCACCAGCAGCGCTGAAGGCGAAAGCAACCCGCGCGTTGCAACTGACGACGGTGTGCGTGAACCGCAAAACCGCCGCGTTGAAATTGCAGTGCGCTGAGGGAGGGCAAGATGATGAAGAAGAAACTTATTGGCCCAGTTCTGGCAATCACTGCTCTGATGGCAACCGCTTCACCTGCCGCCATGGCGCAAACCGCAGATGGTGCGGTTTCCATGCAGGAAGCGATTGAAATTGCCATGATGTCCAACCCTGAAATCCTTCAGGCGCAGTACAACACGGAAGCCATCCAGTTCGAACGCGAGCAAGCGCAGGCGCAATTCCTGCCGCGGGTTGATGTTGAAGCATCGGCTGGCATTCGTCGCTTGGAAAATAACACCAGACGCAACCTCGGCATCTCGAACCAGGAGCTCTATCCGCTGGAAGCCACGGGCACGATCGACTGGACGATTTTCGATTTCGGTCGCCGCCGCGGTGAATTGTTGCGTCAGGCTGCGCGGGTTGATGGTGCATCGCTGCGGGTGGTTGAACGCTCTGAGTTTGTGGCTCTGCAAGTGGCTCGGCAATATCTCGATGTGCTTTTGCAGCAGCGGATCGCAGCGGCTGCGGCTGATAACCGTGCATTCCATCAGGCGCTGGTGAATGATCTGTCTGAAGGTGTTCGGCAGGAATCCATTTCGGTTGCTGACTTGCAGCAGGCCGAAGAGCGCTTGCAGTCAGCTATCGTACGCGCTGAAGAAGCAACGGAAGCGATGGAAGTAGCCAACAACGCTCTCCGCCGCTTGACGGGCCTTACGATCACAGCGCCAACACTGCCGCCTGATCTTTCGACCGCTTTGCCGGCAACTGAAGGCGCTGCCATCGGTATGGCACGCACACAGAACCCGCTGGTTCGCGAAGCGCAGGCTGATGTTGATGCAGCCCATGGCCGGGTGATGAGCGCAAAGGGTGAATATTATCCGACGATCGGCGCGGATGTTCGCGGACGGGTCGGCGAGGATATTGACGGGTTCAATGGCCACACCAATGATGTGCAGGCGCGCGTTTATCTGCGCTGGAACGTCTTTAATGGCGGCCAGACCAAAGCGCAGTATCAGGAAATGGTGCACCGTGCCTCGCAAGCGCGCTACCGCTTGCACGAGCTTGTGCGTCAGGCGGAAGAAGATGCGGCGAATGCCTGGACATCGCTGACCACGCAGCGCCGTGTCGGTGAAGCCTTGCAGCGCCAGTCGCAGGTTAGTGATGACTTGCTGCTGAGCTATCGTGCGCAGTTCAATGTCGGCCGTCGCTCGCTGCTGGATGTGCTTGATGCGCAGAACACGCGCTTCAATACGCAAGTGCGGCTTGAAACTTCACGTTTTTCTCAGCTTTTTGCGCAATACCAGATCCTGGCTGCGACCAATACGTTCCTCAGCACACTCAATGTGGCTCCGGGAACAGGTGCAGGCATGAACGAGCGTGAACGCTTCGATTACGGTCCGCCAAAAGAGGCAGAGACCGAATATCGTCGCTATGACAAGTAAGGCCCTGATATCGAAGGGCTAAAAAGGTGAGGGAATATCGTGCTGCAGAGACGGGATACTGGATCGCTGCACGTGCCCGATGCCGCGATGAATGATCCGCTGATTTTGGCGATCGGAGAGTTGGCGCGCCGTTACGGCTTCGCTTTCTCTCCGACGCTGTTTGATTCGCTTGCACGCGATGTCGATGGACGCTTGCCATTCCATCAGGCCGGCGCAGCGATTGAACTGACGGGGCTCGATTTTGAAGAGCTCTCGCGCAAGAAGCTCCCTCTGTCAGATGCTGACTATCCTGCACTGATTACCCGCGAAGGCGGCACCGTTGCAGTCATCCATGAAGTCAAAGACGAGCAATTCCTGGTCTGGACGCCCGAGGAAGGCGATGCAGACGGGTCAGGGGCCAAATGGCTGGAGCGTGATACCGTTCAAGCGGATTATGCCGGGACCTTCTATGCTGTTTTTGGTGATCCTGATGCTCTGCGCGAGCAGGAATCGCCCTGGCACGCCAAGGGCCGTCACCACTGGTTTTGGGGCGAGCTGAGGAAAGAGCGCAAGGCATTCCGGCCGGTTCTCATCGCATCCTTGCTGATCAATCTGCTGGCGCTCGCGCTGCCGCTGTTCTCCATGAACGTCTATGACCGCGTGATCCCTAACCGAGCCGTCTCCACGCTTTGGGTGCTTGGCATCGGCGTCTTGCTCGCATTTGCCATGGAGTTTGCGCTGAGAACTGCGCGAACCAATGTGATCGACCAGATTGGCAAGCGGCTTGATATCAAGCTCAGCCAGAAGATTTTCGGCCGTGTCATGGGTATTCCGCTGTCTGCCAAACAAGGCAGCACAGGCGGCCTTGCAGCCAGAGTTTCCGAATATCAGGTGGTTCGCGATTTCTTTGCATCGACGACCATTGTGCTGATGGTCGACACCGCCTTTCTCGTGCTGTTTGTCGCTGTGATTGCCTATATTGCAGGATGGCTCGCGCTTGTCCCGATCATCGCAATTTGCCTCATGGCGGCGGCCGGATGGCGCTTGCAGCAAAAAGTCACAGATGCAGCGCGCGATGCGCAAGCAGACCACGGATTGCAGCAGACCCTTCTGGTCGAATCTGTTGCGGGGATGGAGACGCTCAAATCCATGACGGGTGAACGGGCGATGATGGGGCGTTGGTACAATCTCGCAGAGATCGGCAGCCAATCGCAAATCCGTTTGAAGAACATTCAGTCCGTCGCAGTGGGCCTTGCGCAAAGCTTCCAGCAATTCTGCTCTATCGCGCTAATCATCGGCGGATATTATCTGTTTGATGCTGGCATCATTACGATGGGTGCGATCATTGCGATTGTCATGCTGGCATCGCGTTCACTTGCGCCTGCAGGCCAAATTGCGTTCCTCCTCACACGAGGGCGTCAGGCAAAGGAAACGCTGGAGTCTATCGAAAGCCTGTTTGAAGTGCCTGACGAGCGCCGACAGGGCGCCTCTGCTCTGCCTGCATCAGTGCGCGACGCATCGCTCAAGCTCGAAGATGTAAGCTTTGCATATCCCGAGGCGCCGACAGCGGCGCTGGACCGGATCAATCTTTCCATTGCGCCGGGTGAAAAGGTTGCTCTCATCGGGCGTGTCGCTTCGGGAAAGTCCACGCTGGGAAGGTTAATTTGCGGACTTTATCAGCCCACAGACGGCGCTTTTCTGGTTAATGGCATCGACTCGCGTCAGTTCCGCCCACAGGATTTGCGTCGATCTTTCCGGGTTGTAGGGCAGGATGCGACTTTGTTTACAGGTTCCA
>WTKI01000199.1 GCA_011524425.1 Altererythrobacter sp.
ATTGCGCTCTCTAGCCGCAATGCGGCGATACGGCTGTGCCGGTACTGGCGGCCTTGATTGCAGTGCCTAATCAAATCGATCCCCAGGCTGCAATGGCCTTCTTCCTTATCGGAGCGGTACACTGCGCGCTTATGGCTATGGTCCTGAAAGTTGCGAGCACAATGGTTTCAGGCTGGACCGTATTCGGCTTTGCCTCCGTGGAGACACCAAGCAATTCAAGCGCTCTATCAACCTCGCGCATGGTCGAGCAACGTGTAGCTGACCAACGTCAATCAGCGCCGTCACAAGCTCAAGGACCGGCACGGCGTATCAATGTCAGTGCCGTATCAAGCGGCGCGGCGGCCAACGATACCAGTCAAGCGCAGGCACCGCCAAGACCAGCGCGAGTATTCGCGACAAGTTCCGCCGAACCGGCAGGAGCAGCCTTTGCTGCCCCGCAGTCGCGAACCCGCGGCATCGGAAACCAGTATCGGAGCGCTCAAAAGGCGAGCGCCTTCAATTCGGAGAAAGCCCAATGATCCGCGTCAGTCTTTGCGCGCTGCTACTAGTCGGCCTTTCAACACCTGCGCTTGCCCAGGACGATCCTCGTTTGGTTGAGCACGTCTATGACGAGGCGAGGATCATCCAGATCGATGGCAAAGCCCGCGTACAGGCAACGATCAGGTTTTCAGACAGCGAGAAGATTGAAAACGTAGCAATCGGCGATAGCCAACTATGGCAAGTGACGCCTAACAAGCGCGCAAACTTGCTGTTTGTGAAGCCGCTCAGTGCGAATGCTGTGACAAATATGACCGTTGTTACGGACAAGCGCACATATCTGTTTGACTTGGTCGCCAGCCCGCGGAGCAAGCCCATTTATGTGGTTAGCTTCTCTTACCCTGAAGAGGAGGCAGCTGCGGCGGAAGCGGCGCTTCTCGCAAAGCAGGAAACAGCGACTGGCGAGGAGCTGGCAGCGGCACGTGACCCTTACGCCGTGCTTGATCCAGCCGCACTGAATTTTGCCTGGCGGTCGCGCGGAGACAGAAAGCTACTCCCTGAACGCGCTTATGACGATGGTGATGCAACATTCCTGATGTGGCCTGCTGGAGCCGCTGTGCCTGCAATTCTCATTGTCGATGAGAAAGGCACAGAAGGGCCTGTCAATTTCACTGTACGAGGTGACACAATCGTCTTGGACGGTGTTCCAACGGAGATCATCTTGAGGTCCGGGAAAGATCGCGCAGTTTTAACGCATGAGGGTCCGACAAGGCCAACACGCGCAGCCAATCCTGACGCAGCTCTGGCTCAGATCACACCTAATGCTCGGGAGACGAACTGATGCGCCTCGCAATGAGACTGCCGTCCAAAGGCTCAGATCCGGCAACGGCAAATGATGCCGATCCCCGCGAAAATGCGAGCGCGGAGGTTATAGATTTCGCTAGCCGCACCGCTTACCCGGCAGTTACTCAGAACCGAGGGAAGAGAGATGGACTTGGCCTTGCTGCCGGAATTAGCATCGTTGCTCTCCTAGGCGCGCTGACTTTGTGGAGCATGAATTCCACCCGCCTCAACGAACCTGAAGGCATTGGCAATCCAGACCTTGCGCAGACAGCTTCGACCCCGGTGCCAGCGAGCGTCCCCCAGCCCCAGGTCGAGCCGGAAACTGCACCGGCAACCGAGAATTTACCCGTTCCCATGCCGGCGCCTGCACCTGCAGGAGTCGTGAACTCTGCGCCCGTCGCTAACCCCTATGCCAACCCGACAATGGTGTTCGATGCGAGCGCTGCCCCTTTACCCTTGAGCCAGCCTGGCGGTGAAGTTGTTGCTGCTCCGGGCGGCTCGATTGTCGAAGGAGCAGGAAGCGCGGCCGCTCAGTTTGCAAGCCGGATCGGCGGCGTTGGCGGAGCGCCTGCTCAAGCCATGCCTATGTCCAATCCGTCTACCACGGTCACGCAAGGCACGCTGATCCCGGCAATTCTGGAAACTGCGATCGATACCGACGTTCCTGGTTACGTTCGCGCGGTGGTTAGCCAAGACGTTCGCAGTTTTGACGGCACCAGTGTTCTTGTTCCTCGCTCAAGCCGACTGATCGGCCAGTATCAAAGCGGTCTTCAAGGCGGGCAAAAGCGCGCCTATGTCATCTGGACACGCCTGATCCGTCCTGACGGCGCGTCTGTAAATCTTGCCTCACCCGCGGTTGGATTTGACGGAACGACGGGACTTGAAGGCGAAGTCAAATCCAACTTCTTCAAGCGGTTTGGATCTTCATTGTTGCTCTCTGTCGTAGGCGGGATTGGTGCAGTTGCATCCGGAGGGGCATCGGTTGTGATCGGAGGCGCAGGCCAATCTGCAGCAGCAGCGGCTGTGCAGCAGGACGGGCAAATCGGGCCAACAGTTCGCGTACCAATGGGCGAACCTATCCGTGTATTCACCGCACGCGATCTTGATTTCTCGACAGTGAGCGGCGGATAATCGGTAGCAAAAGGGATGGCAGCAGACGTTCAATCCTTGCGCGAAACCTCTTTGGAGACGCCATCAAGCAGCGCATATCTCGACGCCTATCTTGCTCCTTTCAAGCCTTGGCTGGAGCGGGATACCGTGACAGAGATTCTTGTAAATCGACCCGGAGAAGTGTGGGTCGAGGATGCAAAGTCACCGGGCATGCAGCGTATCGAGGCCGAACAGATCGATGATTTCCTGATTCAGCGGCTTGCTGAACAGGTTGCCCGCATCAACCACCAGGGCATCAACCGGGAACATCCTCTCCTGGGCGCAACGCTACCCGATGGAGCACGGGTGCAGTTTTGCGGACCGCCGGCTACGCGCGAGCACTGGGCGATGGCCATCAGGCGCCACCGGCGGTTGGACTTGTCGCTCGATGCGTATGACGTGGGTGCGCTTAGCAAAGGTTCGCAGCCCATAACCCCGGACGCCCAGCAACAACCGATTGCATTCCTTCGGGAAGCGATCCGGCAGCGCAAGACGATCCTGATCTCAGGTGGGACCAGCAGCGGCAAGACAACATTCCTCAACGCCATGCTAAGCGAAATTCCAGCTGATCAGCGCGTGGTTTTGGTAGAGGACACACCGGAACTGAAGCTGCCCGGAGCGAACGGAGTTGGCCTGGTCGCAGTCAAAGGAGAAACCGGAGAAGCTAAGGTCTCAGCTGATACTCTGCTTCAAGCGGCTTTGCGATTGCGCCCTGACCGGATTGTACTGGGCGAATTGCGAGGGTCTGAAAGCGTTAGCTTCCTTCGCGCTATTAACACAGGACACCCTGGTAGCTTTTCGACAATCCACGCAAACACTGCTCAAGGCGCGCTGGAGCAATTGGCTCTTATGGTCATGCAGACAGGCATCGGCCTGACGCGGCAAGATACCATTGCTTACGCGAACAGCGTCATCGATGTCGTAGTGCAATTGGGGCGCGGTAATGATGGCGCCCGTGGTATTTCTTCGATTCTCGAAACGCACGCGCTAGTTGGAAGTGGTGTATACGGGTCATGACGCCACTTGCCGCCACACCTGACCGAACTTAGCACAAGGCCTGATCTGGAAACTGACTAGCGGACATAGACAAGCTCACTGAGCTCAAACTTCGTCCGCTTTCAGCCAAGCGACGTGGTTGGGCTAAAGTCCGCAAATGGGCCGGTTGTGGAATGTCTATTCTTGGATGATTTGAGCTAAGATGCTGCCATTCGCCTAGTGACCCATCGGCTGTGATTTTTTGGCTAGATCGTCAAATCAAGTCCTCAGTG
>WTKI01000281.1:0-1122 GCA_011524425.1 Altererythrobacter sp.
CAAAAGAAAAGGCGGCCCCGTTAAAGGGCCACCTCTCTTTTCCGGCGAAGGACTTACGGGCTATTCGCTTTCAGAATTCAGCAGCCCGCGCGCTTCCAGCAGCGGCTCGATCGTCGGATTACGTCCAGCAAAATCACGGTACATCTGGAAGTATTCCTTAGTTCCGCCAACGCTCAAAACAGTATCGCGATAATGCTGGCCGTTCTCGCGTGTCAGTCCGCCATTGGCCAGGAACCACTGACGGCTGTCATGGTCCAGCATCTGCGTCCACAAATAGCTGTAATAGCCAGCGGAATAACCTGCAGGTGACGAGAAGATGTGGTTGAAATAGGTGCTGCGATAGCGCGGTGGTACCAGCTCGATCTCCAGACCCAGTTCCTTAAGCGCTTTCTCTTCAAACGCATCCACTTCTTCCGGCGTATCAATTGCTGCTGCTTCTTCAGCAGACAGCGAGTGCCACTTCATATCCAGCAGAGCGGCTTCCACGACTTCGCCGAAGTCATAGCCTTCGTTCCACTTTCCGGCCGCTGCCATTTTCTCGACCAGATCGGTCGGGATGGTTTCGCCCGTCTTGTAATGCTTGGCATAGTTTTGCAGCACTTCGGGATAGACTGCCCACATTTCGAACACCTGGCTTGGATATTCGACGAAATCGCGTGCGACATTCGTGCCGGACAGGCTTTCATATTTCTGATTAGCGAACAGGCCGTGCGCTGCGTGGCCAAATTCGTGGAAGATCGTCTCGACATTGTCGAAGTCGACCAGCTGCACTTCGCCGTCTCCCGCTTTCGGGATGTTCAGCACATTGTAGACCACTGGCTTTGTGTCCCACATATGCGTCTGTTCGACAAAATTGCCCATCCAGGCACCGCCACGTTTTGACGGGCGTTGGAACGGGTCGAAATAGAACAGGCCAAGCTCTGATCCATCTTCCTCATAAACGGTGTAGACCGTCACATCCGGATGATAGACGGGGATGTCATCACGCTTTTCAAAGGTGATGCCGTATAGCTTTGTCGCCATGTAGAACACGCCGTCTTCCAGAACTTTATCGAGCTGGAAATACTCGGCAGCTACGTCTTCATCGAACGCATATTGCTCTGCTTTCACTTTGTTGGCGTA
>WTKI01000281.1:1222-3681 GCA_011524425.1 Altererythrobacter sp.
GTGCCATCGGCGCGATAAAGGCTGTTCTTGAACATCTTTTCACGCGTTTCGCGGTTTTCAAGTGCAGGCAGCAAAGGCTGCTGCGTGGTGTTCTGCATCGCAATGGCGAATTTGCTGGGATAGCCCTTGTCCGCCGCAAGCTTTGCAGCAGCTGCAATTTCGCTATCTGACAGGCCAGCAAGCTCTTCGGCAGTGTCGACCACCAAGGGCTGATCATTGGTCGCTTCACGAACCGCTTTGCCAAAGTCTGTTGTCAGTTTGGAAAGCTCAGAATTGATCGATTTGACTGCATCGCGCTCTGTCTCGCTTAACAGCGCGCCAGCATGGACCATGTCCTTGTAAGTGTTTTCAAGCAGGATCGCGTCTTCTGCTTCCATCGCCATCGCGGCACGATTGTCATAGATCGCTTTGACACGGGCAAACAGGGCAGGGTCAAGATTGATGCTGTCATAATGAGCGGTCAGCTTAGGGCTGATTTCCGCGTTGATAGCATCGAGATTGTCATTCGTGTTCGTTCCGGTCAGTTGGAAAAACACCAGAGACACACGGCTGAGCATGCGGCCGGATTTCTCCAGCGCCAGGATCGTGTTGTCGAAAGTGGGTGCGTCTGGATC
Organism: Altererythrobacter sp.; assembly: GCA_011524425.1. GTDB lineage: Bacteria > Pseudomonadota > Alphaproteobacteria > Sphingomonadales > Sphingomonadaceae > Erythrobacter. Next base: position 1,837 of record WTKI01000281.1, read on the forward strand.
AGAGGTTATCGCTGCAACTTCGGCAGCCTGGATCGCCATGCCTTGTTCAAAGGCCGGAATGTAATCGTCTTCGCTGATTTGAGTGAAATCAGGCGCATGGAACGGCAGGGGGCTTGCTTCAGCAAAATAGCCTGTGCCCTTAGGGATAGCGGGAGCCTCAGCAGCGGCTTCTGCAACAGTGTCCATGGGCTCTCCTGTGGTCGTAGCGCAGCCGGCCAAAAGGGCTGCAATTGCGGTTGTGGCCAGAATCTGGGCCTTCATAATCTCTCCGTCAGTCATGTGAATGCGCAAAGCCCCGCTAAAAAGCAGGCATGCGACCAGTTGCGCGTAACTAGCTGAGCAGACTTGAACAGGAGATTGATTGCAATTGCAACCGGATTTGGTGAGCGCGGAAGGGATTAGCATCAGTCAAATGCAAAGATTTACGCGTATCCGCCCCCGCGCTCACGTCTACATTCGTATCTCGTTCCAGCCCCTGGTGCGACCCGAAAGGCTCGGTTGGGAAGATGCGTACGAAGAGAACCGCTATAATAGGTATTTATACGGCGGATGGGACTTCAGGTTTTCTGTAGGTCTCCCCTCGGAAGAGGCGAAAACTGTTTGAAAATCGCGAATTTCATTTATCCGAAGAACTCAGGCTGGATTTGTTGCTCTATGAGCGACGTTTGGGCGAGTTGCGGGACGCCCAAAAGGTCAATCACGGCTTTGCCAAGCACGTCTTGCACCGGATCCGTTGCTTCGGGGAGCTTTTCGTTAGTCGTTGCTTCCTGATTGCTGCTATCGCCGAACCAGTCGCCATAGGTTTCCTCGCCAAAGCCGTTAGCGTCGAGATAGTCGCGCACTTGCTGCTCGCTTTGATAGTTTGCGTAGCGGATGTTTCCGTCAGCATGCATCAGCGCGCGTAAATACGCGGTGCCATCAGTAAGCGCGAAGTAGACTTCCTGAATGCCGTCGCCATCATAATCATCTGCGCCCAGAACCCGGTTGATGTTTTCAATTTCAAGGTCGTTCTGGAACCGTGCCTGGCTGTCACCGGGACTGCCCGCAACGACATCGCCGGATGCAACCAGCGGATCGATATAAATGCCGGCGACACGTGTCTCACCGGCCCAGCTATGATCGTCAAAATAGACCAGCCCATCAGGCGCCGTGCCAACGGTTGCAAAGCGGCCAATCGCATCATTGACGAGGATCTGATCCATATCGCCGTCGCCATTGATATCCGCTTCACCGATCCGCAGCCAGTTGCCGTCACCGCCCAGATCATTGCCATCGAAGTCGCGAATATCGTTCATCGCGGCCTGATAGACAGACGGGTCTGCAGTGTTGAAATTGACAGAGATGCCTGTGCCCGGAAGCAAGCGCATGATTTCGTCATCGAACTCAAGAAACTCGATATTGGTGAGCGTATCAGTGCCATCAGCACCCACGACCTCAAACACACCCGTCGAAGTCTGCGTGACCGTGTAATCCGCACGATTGCCAGAGACGACCGCCGTATCGACATTGCCGCCACCGTCGATGGAATTGTCTTGGGCGTTTCCAGTTAGAATGTCGTCGAATGAAGAGCCGACAATGTTTTCGATTCCAGAGAGGGTATCAAGACCCGCACCGATGGTATCCTGCGCCTCTAAAATCGAAAGGTTTACCACGACACGGAAAAATGCGGTTGAATAGCTTGCAGTGTCGTTACCTGCATTACCCTCTATGAGGTCATTTCCGGACCCGCCTTCGATAGTATCATCGTCCAGGCCTCCATAGAGAAAGTCGTCGCCTGCTCCTCCTCGCAACTCGTCATTGCCCTCATCGCCATAGAAAAAGTTTTCTATGTCGCCCCCTATAATC
>WTKI01000093.1 GCA_011524425.1 Altererythrobacter sp.
GCAAAGCTGGCAAAGAAAGCCAGCCACAGCCACGTCTGTGCCTCTGGCGCAAAGTCATATTGCATCAGCGTCGGGATGTCTGAAGTGCCTGCTTCATTGACCATCCAGAACATCGCAATCAGCATCAGAACTGAGCCGAGCAATGTGTAGAGGAAGAATTTGTAACTCGCATAGATGCGGTTTGCCCCGCCCCATACACCGATGATCAGATACATCGGAATGAGGCCAGCCTCGAAGAAGATGTAGAACAGGAACAGATCCTGTGCGGCAAACACCCCGATCATCAGCACTTCCATGAATAGGAAGGCCGCCATGTACTCGCCCACCCGGGTCTTGATCGATTCCCAACCGGCGAGGATGCAGATCGGCATCAGGAAGACGCTCAGCATGATCAGCATGAGCGCTATACCGTCGATCCCCAAGGCCCAGCTAAAGCCTGCAAAAAGCGGCGCCTTTTCAACAAACTGCCATTGCGCGCCACCGATATCGTAATTGACCCAAAGCATAATGCCGAGCGCCAAGTCTATCAAAGTTGCGACCAATGCGGTCATGCGCGCTGCTGGCGCTTCAAGGAAGAAGCATGCGATGCCCGCGACGAGCGGGACCAGAAGCATTACGGAAAGGATCGGAAAACCGTCCATCAGAACAGGACCCACGTTATCGCGGCGACCACGCCAACAAGCATGATCAGCGCATAGCTATAAAGATATCCGGACTGCACTTTCTTCGCGAGCACAGCGCCGCGTTGAACCACCCAGGCGGCACCGTTAGGGCCGAACCGGTCAATGGTTTGCTCATCACCGCGCTTCCAGAAAATACGGCCGAGCCAGAAGGACGGCTTGACGAAAATGAGGTTGTACAGCTCGTCGAAATACCACTTGTTGAACACAAATTGGTGCACGTAGCGGAATTGCTCGACGAACTTCGCCGGGACGGACGGGTTTTTGATGTAAGCCCACCAAGCCGTCACAAAGCCGACGATCATAACGAAAGTCGCTGTCAGCTTCACCCATAGCGGCACAGCGTGCAGCGCGTGGATCAAGCCTTCATTGAAGTAGATCGAGCCGCCCCAGAACGCTCCATTTACTGCTTCAGACGAGCCATCGATAAATGGGTATTTGAAGACAAACCCGGCAAACACCGCACCAATCGTCAACACGCCCAGCGGGACCAGCATCGACATCGGGCTCTCATGCGGGTGATAGCCGCCGGTTGTATCTTCGCCTGCTTCCTCCGGCGTCTTGTGTACGGAGTGCTGGATATGCTCGCTCTCGATCCAGCGCGGCTTGCCATAGAAAGTCAGGAAAACGAGGCGCCAGCTGTAAAAGCTCGTCAACAAGGCTGCGATCGCCCCCATCCAGAACGCGAAATAGGACATGTCCGTACCGCGCGCGAAGGCAGCTTCCAGGATGGCATCTTTGGAATAGAAGCCAGCAAACCCGAAGAACCCGAGAATACCGACACCGGTAATCGCCAACGTTCCTGCCATCATCGCGTAGAATGTAAGCGGAATATGCTTACGAAGCGCGCCGTAATACCGCATGTCCTGCTCGTGATGCATGGCATGAATTACTGAGCCTGCACCGAGGAAAAGAAGCGCTTTGAAGAAAGCGTGCGTGAATAGGTGGAACATCGCCGCCCCGTATGCTCCAACACCTGCGGCAAAGAACATGTAACCGAGTTGCGAGCAGGTTGAGTAAGCGATTACGCGCTTGATGTCCCACTGCGTGGTGCCGATGGTTGCCGCGAAGAAACACGTTGCAGCGCCGACAAATATCACAATGCTGAGCGCTACGGGTGCCGCTTCAAACATCGGTGACAAGCGGCACACCGTAAAGACGCCAGCAGTCACCATCGTTGCCGCGTGGATCAGAGCCGAAACCGGTGTCGGGCCTTCCATTGCGTCAGGTAGCCATGTGTGGAGGCCCAGCTGTGCCGATTTGCCCATCGCGCCAATGAACAGCAGGATGCACAGAATATCCATCGTGTGCATGCGGTAACCGAGGAAACCGATGGTCGCGCCGGTCATGCCGGGTGCGGCCTCCAGGATTTCCGGGATCGAAGTCGTCTGGAATACCAGATAGGTGCCGAATATGCCGAGCATAAAGCCAAGGTCACCGACGCGGTTGACTACAAACGCTTTGATCGCAGCCGCATTGGCAGACGGTTTTTTGAACCAGAACCCAATCAGCAGATAGCTCGCGAGGCCCACGCCCTCCCAGCCAAAGAACATCTGGACGAGGTTGTCGGCGGTTACCAGCATCAACATCGCAAAGGTGAACAGGCTAAGATAAGCGAAGAAACGCGGCTGATCCGGGTCTTCCTCCATATAGCCCCAGCTGTAGAGGTGGACGAGCGCAGATACGCTGGTGATCACGACCAGCATCACCGCTGTCAGCGCGTCGACGCGCAATGCCCAATCGAAGGACAGCGATCCTGACTGCACCCATGTCAAAACAGGTACAACCGTGGCGTTCTCGCTTCCGGTCAAAAAGCCGATGAAGATCGGCCAGCTCAGCGCACAGCTAATGAACAACCCGCCGGTGGTAATCGATTTAGCGATTGTGTTGCCCAGCGCACGGTTACCCAATCCTGCGATGATCGCAGCGAGCAGCGGCAAGAACACGATGAAAAGGATCGAATGCATGGCTCTCGATTATCCCTTCATCTCGGCAGCATCGTCGACTGCGATTGTGCCGCGCTTACGGTAATAAATAACAAGAATAGCGAGACCCACCGCAGCCTCTGCCGCAGCCACTGTCAGCACGAACATCGCAAAAACCTGACCAACCAGATCATTGAGAAACACGCTGAATGCGACGAGGTTGATGTTCACTGCCAACAGGATCAGCTCCACCGACATCAGAATAGTGATCACGTTCTTGCGGTTGAGGAAAATCCCCAGCACGCCGAGCACAAACAGGACGGCAGACACAGTGATGTAGTGTTCGACGCCAATCATAGCTCGAGCCCCTTGCCCACTTCAGGCTGTTTCATGACGGTTGCATCTTCCGGACGGCGGCGCACTTGCTTGCCGATATCCTGTCGGCCCGGCGATCCGCCTGGCTTCGTGCGATGCGTCAACACAATCGCGCCAATCATCGCCACCAGCAGAATGATGCCTGCGACTTCAAACAGGAAGACATAGCGGGTGTAGAGCAGCGCGCCGATAGCATCGATGTTAGGCGTGCCCTCTGCTTGTTGCGAAAATCCATCAGGCGTTCCCAGCGTCACTCCGCCCTGCCCTGTCGCAACCAGCCCGACAAACAGTTCCAGAAACAAAATGAACGCCACCAACATGCCAAGCGGCGCGTTCTTGATGAAGCCTGCGCGCATTTCCGCAAAGTCGATGTTGAGCATCATCACAACGAACAGGAACAAAACCGCGACCGCGCCGACATAGACGATCACCAGCAGCATCGCGATAAACTCGGCCCCGATCAGCACCATCAACCCTGCGCCATTGAAGAAGGCAAGGATCAACCACAGCACCGAATGCACCGGGTTGCGAGCACTGATCACCATGACCGCGCTTGCGATCATCAGCCCAGCAGAAAGGTAAAAGGCAATTGCTTCTATCATGAGCCCCAGTTCCGTCCGTCGCGCCCGTTAGCGATAGGGCGCATCGGCTTCAAGGTTTGCGGCAATCGCCCGCTCCCACTTGTCCCCGTTGGCCAG